>NZ_QUGV01000016.1:0-73645 GCF_003479205.1 Parabacteroides sp. AF17-28
TTTGTCAGTTGTGAACTATATTTTTAAACCTTTTCCATCGTTGTACAAAGTCGTAATTTCATTATCAGTCAATAGCCTATCCCAAATACCGAAGTAGCCCATATCTCCGCTAAAATAAATAGCCGGAATCCAATCTGTCATTCGCGGTCTAAATCCTAATATCTTATAAGTAGATGTCGTATTTAACCGCCCATTTTGACCTGCAGTCAAATAAAACATGCCAATATAACGACCATTTTTATATAATTTGGCATTCGTTACTAAACCTCCTAAGAATTGGTATGTCCACATATTCAAACCAGTTGTATCAACATTTACGGCTACATCTCCAACACAATGGCGTAAGTCGAATTGTGATTGGGACTTAAATAAATATGAGAAGTTTCCATATGCGGCTTCACTACCGAAATATCCAAACGGATTACCATAAGTCGAATCAAAGCTATTCGACTTTATCCAAATATTAACAGTTCTTATATCGTTGCCTTGAACCATTATCTGAGATGGAAATTCTATTTTTGCATTAACACCATTAAACTTGGCAACTTTAACTCCATTTGTTTCGCTATAGGACAATGATATAGGATTTCCATTCACACCACCTATACTATCTATTGCATCACCTTCGAAATTATAATAGTGTAACAGATTTTCCTTTAGTAGATTTATATCATTATCTTTTATCATTATTATCCGCTTCGGCATATGACCTCCTTATCGTATATCGGGGATGATTACTGTTGTTATACTGTCGTTCCGCTCTACTATCGCGCCTTCTTCGATTTTCGAGGTCGGCAGGTAGTGAGGAACACTTATTGACTGCGCCGCCATGATGAGCGCGCAGGAGACGACTGCCAACATGGTCAGCTGGTCGGATTTGATTGATTTGATTGTTGTTGTCATACTCTATTCATATTTTTTATATCGTAAAATAATAATTCCAGAACCACCATTTCCGCCATACCACCCAGAACCACTTCCGCCCTCACCTGTATTATCAGCTCCATGTCGATATTGGGTATTTTCATTATTACCCCAATTCCCTGTAGGATTCGTAATATTACGTCCAGTACTTCCTCCTGTAGAATATAATTTATTATTAAATGGGCATCGAGTAGATGTACCCTGGCCATCACCCCCCGGATAAGAATCACCATCATTTCCAGAATTACCATCGCTTCCGCCCGTAGCGTGCGTATAACCTGCACCACCACTTCCACCACTTCCACCATTGCTTCTACTCGAGTCTTGTGGACTGAATCCGCCACTTACTTGGATGTTGCCAAATGACGATATTCCACCGTTTTGAGCTTTGCCATTCATTCCACCATATTTACCGCCTGCACCTATTGTGTATTGTATACTATCTCCTGGATCTACCTTTACTTTTTCTGTAATAGTGTATCCCCCTCCACCTGCTCCATAAGCTCCACCAGCTCCGCCGCCTACGAGAAAAACCTCAACACACTTACATCCTGCCGGAACAGACCATGTGCCGGATGCCGTCAGTTCTTCAATTATCTCAATTAAAGGTCTATCTTTATCCATCAAACTTCGTTTCATACCCCCAAATCCAAATTAAGTTCAAAAGTCAAGAAATGCGGATAGTTCGCTTTTACGTCGATTTGAGCCAATTGTTCCAATGACGTAGCGGCATTAGCAGCAGAATTGTTTGCTTTAAACAAATCGTATGTTTCAGTAGCATAAATCTCTAACCTGGGGATTCTATCGATAGCCCATTGGATAGGTATTTCCACTTCTTGGGCAGGTTCGTCCACCGTCCAGAACTTTCTTGTCTTATCGCCTCGTTCCTGGAATGCTGGCAGTGTTGTATTCAACATTGTAGTACGAAGGCTTCTATCCATCCACAGGGTATAATTGACAAGTTCATATGTGAGCTTTTTCCCTTTATCGTTTACTTGGATCTCGCCATTTTCATCTCGCAGGTATCGCACGACTGAAACGTAAAACTTTTCCGAAAACTTGTCTTGCGCCTCGATCTCTTGCAACTTCGCTTGCCGGGCAATCGCCAGTTCATCGGGTTCGGGATCAGGTACAACCGGTTGTTCCGGTTCCGGCGTTAGCTCCATGTTCCACACTTCCATCTGACTTGCATTCGGGTGTTCAGTATGGAATGCCGCTTGTTCGTCACTAAGCGGCAGGTATGCCCCTTGTTCGTATTCTTCGATGGTTGTTCCTACCCTATAAGAGGCTGGGAGTATATCTGTAAGCTCCCAAAATCCTGTGTTTTTGTGTATGTATATCATATCATTAATTTTTAATCAACATCATGTATTAACCTAACGCAATTTGAGCTACCAGGAGCCCAATAGCCTCCATTCTCAAAATTATAGGCATAATATCCGCTACCATATCCCATATTCCCGTAAGTAGACGTCCAGTACCAATCTTTTTGTAATACCGTTCCCACACTACTAAGTGCTTTACTAATAATTGGTTCGTTACTATGAATAACTTCACATTCGTCTTTCGTAGGCATTCTCCATCCTGTTATCCCCTGTATCGAATAAGAAGATTGTAAAGAAGTAGCAGAACTATAACTCACATATGAGCTTGCTTGGTCTGATAATGAGATATATTGTGATTCATTGATCATTACGCCTACCACTACACCATTTTTTCTGTAATAGTCCCCAGCTTGTAGCTTGTTACCTCCTAATACTATCCGCCGTTTCATTTCTTTCCCGTTTTGAATTAATTCCCCTTAGCGATTACCACATAAGTACCATGTATGTACCTTACAGAGATAGATGCGATCTTACCTGCTGCGATCGTTATACTCGTATCGTCACACTGCCAACCCGAAGCGTTCGGGAGCGGCTGTGTGATGTCTGACGCTGAACTATTTTTGATGTCAATCATACATTCCCATCCCTCGTTAGGAGTAGTGGAAAAAGATAACGCACTGGCAGATGATAGCGTAACTTTTATCGAATAATTATTGATCGAAAGGCCGGTGAGTGTAGTAGCATTCGTAACATTTTCAGGAACAACAGCCGCATTCAGATTTCTCTTATCTGTATAACTCATTAATCCGTTATCGAAAATAGTGGCAACCGAATAAGTTGTATTAGTGTCCTGTCCAGGAATGCCCAACGCTGTTATGTCTTCTTTAGTTACAGCAGTGACGGCAGATATATGTCCGGTCGCGTCAACCGTTACTTTATACAGGCCACTATTTTTCGCTGTATAGGACGGATGTGTGTATTTATTAGCTCCATCCGCAATACCGTCAATTTTGCCCTTATCCTCTTTTGACATCAATCCATCAGCAGAGGTTGTTACCTTACTATAAGTAGTGTTCGTGTCCTGGGCAGGAATGCCTAATGCCGTGATGTCGGCTTTAGTTACTGCTACTACATCTGTTACGTGCCCCTGATTGTTAACAGTGATCTTGTATATGCCGGATGCGTGTGCAGTAAATGCCGGGTGTGTGTAATTTTGCGGTTTAAGATTAGGCGTTGTGACCTCTCCGGACGCAGACGTAAACTTCAACACATATTCAGTTGCCGTGTTAGTCACTACCGTAACATTTGCACCGATACCATTCGAACCATCCGTACCACGCAGATTCGGCGTGTCAAACGATCCTGCCGCCGTGGTGATTGTCAGGATATAGGTAGTCGCGTTGTTTGTCTTAACCGCTACTGCGATGTCCTGCATGACAACCGGGAGTTCCGCAAACGTATGTACACCATCGGCCAGCTTCATATTGAACTTGCCGGATTCCAGGCGTTCGAACAACCAGACCGATGCCGGATATTTCGTCGTATTCGTAGCCCATTCAGCCGTTGTAAGCTCAATTTGCTGATAGATAAATGCTCCTTTATTACTCATTGTATATAGCCCTCCTTGATTATTATTACTGAATCATTATAATAGTTTGCCCCTTGCAGGTAAATATTGCCGGGAAGCGCAGTCCCGCTGCCGGCTTCCTGCCATGATGCAACACCGCCAGCAAGATCATAGAGCTTGTAAAAGACATACTCACCGTCTTCCAGTACGCGGACCTCGTCGCCTATCCGGAAATTAACCGTCGTACCGGCAGCATTGACATAAGACAGCGTATCCGCGCCGGGAGCAGACGCCAGCGTCGGAATCTCCGGCTTGTTCTTTATATAATTCGGATCAGACGGATCGGCCACGTTCCAGTCAGACTGGAATCCCTTGACTATGTTTTCCGCGTTCTCTGCCGCTGTATTGGCGCGGTCAGTGGCGGTATTGGCATTACCTGTTGCCGTAACCGCGTTATCTTTTGCGGTGTCAGCCGCTGTAGCCGCAGCACTGGCTAAGCCAGCCTTTTCAGTTGCAAGATCGGCAGCGGAAGTAGCTTTCCCTGTTGCATCATCCGCATTCTTCTTTGCGGCATTAGCGGCACTTGCCGCATCGTTAGCTGCTTTTGTAGCATTCTCTGCATTGGTAATGGCCGTACTGGTTTTACCAGCAGCAGTATCGGCATTTCCTGCAGCTGCATCGGCTAACCCTGCCTTTTCATTTGCAAGTATAGCAGCGGTATTGGCTTTGCCGGTTGCTTCCTCTGCATTAAGTATCGCCTGTACAGTCCCCTGCTCTCGCTGCTCTTCTTGCGTTTGACGGGTAGTCTCGTTTTCTTGCCTGGCTACTTCTGCCGTCTTCCGGAGTTGTTCTTCAATAATCCGTTCACCTTCCTTCTTTTGTCGTTCCGCTTCGGCGGCAGCGCGGGCCTTTTCTGCGATGTCACGTTTACCCTCTTCCGCTATGCGCACCTGCTCCGCGTTATCCCGGTCTACTTCTTCAGCAGCACGAAGAGTCTCGGCTTCATCGCGTAACTTTTCAGCGTTATCACGATTTATTTCTGATTGATTACGCAAAGTCTCTGCGGCAACACGCTTTTTCTCTTCTTCGATACGTTTTCCTTCCTCGGTGGAACGCAATTGTTCTGTTTGATTTCGAATATCTTCTGCGGCAGCGCGCTTGGTCTCTTCTTCAACACGAGACTTTTCAGTATTCTGACGGATGACTTCAGCAGCTTGCCGATCTGTTTCCTTTGCATTACGAGTACTTTCAGCAGTGTCACGAAGCTCTTCGGCCGCTTCTCGAAGAGCTTCAGCCTCTTTGCGTTTCAGTTCATCGTTCTGACGGCCCTGTTCGGCTGCCTGCCACTGCGTATAACTGGTTTCGCGGATTTCTTCATTCCCGGAAACAGTCGCTTCAAGCTGGCGCATATTGGTTAGTTCTGTACTCACTTCTGCGGACATTTGAACCATTTTTTCATCGGCACGCTTCGCTGCTTCAGCCGCAGGTTTCTGTATTTCAGCTATTGTTAGCAAGTTTTTCCATGTACCACCTTCTTGCCGAAACTGGAGGGCAACATCGGTTACTTGCATTTCGATATTCTTCCCATCCAGTCCTCGAAGTAACTCAATTGATGCCCGGACGCCTTTGTTTTTGGCATCAACACCTAAAATGAATAGCCCATTGAGAACTTTCGTTTCGTCCAGTTGTATTATTTTGATTCTCTTTTTCATATTGCTTTCATATCTATTTCTGTATCTTCATCCAATACTAAAATTTGACCTAATTCATTCGCTAAAACATATTCTGTTTCCCCAATCCGGAACACTGTAAACACCAGTGTCAAGTTAAATTCGACAACGATCCTGTCAGCCAGGGACAGAACTTTGAAACCGGAACTTTTCTTGTAATAGCAGGGATATTCTTCGCTGGTATAATCCCAGTAAAACCGTCGTTCATCTGGTTGAACCAGGTCATTGAAGAAAGCCGTATAGCATTCCCAGAACTTCGCCAAGTCAACGGCGCTTAAACAGCATTTAAGCGTTGTTTCTTTGCTGTTGAAGACGACGTGATCCGCGTCGTAAAGCTGGCCGTCCGAGGTTGCGAAAGAACGGGTGAGGTTCTGTTTGACGGTCGGAGACTTTAAGAGGTCATCCCAACCGCCGACTATCTCTATGCCATATTCCGAAACCGGTACATCATCTATCTCATACTCCGAAACCGGAAGAGTAAGGCCGCTGCCGGAAACTGCGGTATAATCATCCGATCGGCCAGGGAAATCGTCTGCGAACTTCAGGCTGAAGGTTACAGCGCGGTTATAATCCTTGTTGACAGTCTGGGTAAGCAAGCGCAGCCGCCAGTCTTTTGCCAGCTCCGTGATCCGGAGCGTGTGATATCCCGGCTGACTGACCATATAGATGAAATCAGATGCATCTATACGATCACAAGCAAATGATATCGTCACCTCTTTAGCCTCCAAAACAGGTGCCGCGAGGTCCACTTCTACGCCATCCTCTTCCGGCCAATCATTCGCGTCAGGCTCTTTAAGGGCCGGGAAGCAAAGCAGGTCGTTATACCCTCCGCTGGTGATTACGACACCGTAGCGGGCGTAAATGTCAATGTCGTCTATGTAAAAGGCTCCTATCATCGTGTACGCATTAAAATTCCGTTATTGACCATTGAGGTTATACCGTTCCTCATCTCTTTTATATCTCGATCAATGCCATCCAGACGGCGGCAATAGCGGGTATTCTCTTCGATCTGTATCCACTTCTCAGCCGCTTGGTACAGGATTGTACTTATGTTGGTAGTATTCTTGTCTATATTGGATGTGATATAAGTAAGCGCATTGACACTACCCAAAAATTCATTAAAGCTGTCCTGACTCACCGATTGGATACCTTTTGCAACGGCAGAGCGTGTAGCGTCTTCTGCCAAGCTCACGCCGGTGATCTTCTCCATTGCTTCCGCTTCCTTCGCGGCGCTTTCGATGATCTTGTCGTACTGCTTGCGTAGCTCTTCGATCTTATCGGTTGTCAGGCCATTTTCAGAGGCTTCTGCAAACTTCTCATACCATTCTTCTAAGGGAGCTTCCAAGTATTGCATTTGGATCGCTTGCATCATGGCGTTACGCATTAACCCCTTGAAGTCATCGGCAAAGTCTGCCGCAGAACGTTTACCGTCCAGGAACCCTTGCGCGATGCTGTCTGATATGGCGGAGACAGTCGTTCCGGTCCAGCTTTCTTTCATCTCTTCGTTAAGCTGGTCCATCATTTCGACCACGTTCGCACCTTCCTCCTTCAGGGCTTTCAGGCGTTCAAAAAGGGTTTTGGCGGCGCCATCCAGTTTGTCCTGGGTGTACAGGCTTTCAATCTCTTCGTACGACTTGCCGGCAAGCGAAGAGTATTCGTTCCAAGTTTTAGCTTTTCTAAACCAAGTGCCATGCTTGTACCCCGTCCCGGAAATATAATCTTCGCCCATCAGCTTGCCCCAGACTTCCTGGTATTCGCGGTTGATAGCCGATTGTTGCAAAGCCAGTTCCTTCTTTAACCGTTCCTGATACTCCAGAGTCGTTTCGCCGATCTGCTGCTGTATGCGGAGGCGTTCGCGCAGGATGGCATTGTATTCCATTTCTTTGCTATAAGTATCGACAAGGCTTTGCAAGTATTCCTGTCGTATCTTTTTGTTCTCCTGAAGACGTTTGCCTATGCTTGAAATAAAGCCGGCAACCCCGGAAACAATACCCGATATCCCCTGTATGATATTCCCGCTCGATATCTGTGCGATCCCGGTTGCGATCCCGGCAGCCGCCTGGGCGACATCAGCAGCAGTCTGTACCACATCGCCCAGCTGACTATCGAAGGTGGCGGCCATATTGGCGCAATCCTGTAGCGAGGAGGCTACCGCTTGCAAATCTTGTGGCAGACGGCTATTGCTCTCATTTTCTGCCGACCGGATACCCTGCTCGATGTTGTCCAGAAGCGCCTTCATCTCCGGAGAGAGTGTACCCGCAATCTTTTTCCATTCTGCAACAAACTTCTTAGCTTCGGCAATGGCCTTTTTCAAAGTCTCACGGGATATCCGTTCCATATCGCCGAATAAAACCTGCGTAAAGCCGGAATTTTCAGTGAGCATAGTAGCGAGTTCTACCTGATAGGTGTTCGTCCGTGCCTCCATTGCCTCACTATATCGCTTCTTATCGTATTCGGTGGTGGCTGCCTGGTAGGCTTTATTCAGGCGACTCATATCTGTCTGGTAGCTCTTCTTCAGGCTGGTCATCTTCACGGTAAAAGTCTGGTAGTTTTTCAACAGGTCGTCCAGATTCTTCTGCTGTTCCTCCTTCACATCCTTGATAGCAAGATCAATGATGATGCGCTTTTGTGGGCCTTCCTTGCTGGTGTCCTGATCCATCAGGCGGCGGAGCTTCTCCAAGTATTCGGCGTAACCGTCGATATCCTGTTTATAGAGCTTCTTTTTCTCTTCGATTGAGTTTTTAAAGGCAGACGCATCGAATTTCGGGGCTGCCTCCTGGCGTGTCTTTTGGAGGTAACCCAGCATGATATCGTCGTCTTTTGTCCGGCTCGTTTTGCTTTGTAGTTCATTAATTTTGTTCGACAGGTAAGCGATAAAATCACTGCCTTTAGCCTTCAGGTCCTTAAAGGCTTCGTCTGCCGCTTCCTTCCCCATGTTACGCTCATAGGCATACAGGATTGCGTATTGCTCTTTATAGAGCTTTACTTCCTCTTCGAGCTTTTGCAGGGCTGTCTTTTTATTAGCTCTGGCCGTTTCGTTCGCCTGCTGTTTGATGATATTGCTCAGGTTGGTAGATACCTCGCGGGACTTGCTGTAATACTCCTTTGTAACGGTCAGGGCTTCGGTAAAGTATGAGCGGAATTTGGCTTTCTGTTCGTCGTCCCAACCTTTATCCAATCCTGCAGTTATATCATGGATGGCATCAATCAAATCATGTTGCTGACCAAGAGTCAGTTCTCCTCCTTTTGCTAACGTATCAAAATACTGATTTGCGAGCTTCATCTGTTTGGGAAACTCTTCTGAAATCTTGATAAAAGTATGGCTTTCTTTTTCTTGAAAATTATAATAGTTTTCAGCTAAAGGTGTAAGTTTTAGGTTTGCATTTTCTTTTTCAAGTTTTAATATCTCTTGACCTATTTTTTTCCGTTCATCAAATGTTTTATTTACATCCATTAATTGAGTACGATATTGCTCAATTGCGGCTGCATTAGCCAAAATAAGTCCGTTATTACGCTCCTGCAATTTATTGATTTCAACCTGCTTAATTGCAGCCTCTTCGTTCAGTTTGGCATAAGTAGTTTGGTTAAGTTGTAAGCTACGAAAAGCAAGTGCACTTTTATTAGCAGCATCTATATCTCCTGTGATCAGATTATAAAAACCTAACACTGATTCGGTCAGCATTTTTTTACGTGTAGAATAGAGGCTTTTGAAATATTCCATTTTAGCATTCAGCTTAACTGTAGCTGATTCGCTGCCTTCAATAGCGATCTTTAACCCATAAAACAAAGCTGTCAAACCTCCGATAAACAATCCAATACCAGAAGACATAAATGCTTTACCAGCAGAGAACAGTTGCCGTAATTGAGAAACACTGCTACCTATTGGTCCTGGTATTTGTTCTAATGCGTCTGTCAGGTTTGCTGATGAATTTTTTGTTTCTTTTAGGCTACTATTTACATTTTTCAATTCCCGATCCAACTCCCGGATACGATTCAATAGCCGTCCGCCAATCTTTTCGTTTTCACGTTCTTCTTTGTTCAACCGGCTATATTCTTCCCTAAGTAAGTTAAGAGTAGTCTTTTTTTCTACTAAAGAACCTTTCACGGCTCTATTCAACTGTATTTCACGTTCAAGGATACGGTTTGCATCAGAGGCACGTTGTTTTAATTCTGCCTGTTGTACGGCCAGACGCGATTGTGCCTGTGCGTATTCATCACTCGAAATTGCACCTTTCTTGAATTTCTCATAAAGAGCTTCCTGGGCAGCCTCGTTTTGCTGAAGTTTTTGGATAAACCTTTGTAAAATAGTCGCGTTAAATTTGGCACTGTTACTTAATCCGTTAAAAGCGTCGTTACTATTACCTAACAAACGTTTAAAGGACGTATAGCTTTCATCGCCTACGCCTTTAATGGCAAGTTGAACCCTTGCCAGTTCTTTTTCGATATCGCCTTTTACAATAAATTCAAGTTTGATAGGTTCCATGTGAAATTGTTATTACTTTTGTGATTTAAGACTTTGTTGTATGAAAAAGATATTGCCTTTAATAGTAGTTGTTGTATTACTAATGTCTTGTAATCGAATCGAACCGATACAGTCATTAAGCCAGCTTGAGCCTGCATTGCGTAAACATGTCGGGAATCCAAGTAAAATTGATACTGCATACAAAGGAGACATTCTTCCATTTAGTGGTATTCGTTACGAATATGATTCCGTTCCGGAAGTTAAATTTGAAGACCTTGTTGAATTTCTATCCAAAGCATACAATACAAAACCCGTTATTACTAAAGACTTTCCACGACGTCGAGCTGAATTCATCCCCCTGAAAGATCATTCTGGGGCTTATAGGATTCAAGTTAATGATTATTGGGATGGGGATGTAAAAGAACGCCAATTAGGCTTTGCTATCATTGACGTTAACAATGAACTTATCCCCCCTTCTTCCCAAACACCGCAAACATCTGTTCCTTCGAAGTGATCCGGATCGGTTTGTCCTCTTTTTTACTTATATACCTGGGGGCATCCGATAGCATCATGATGAGCGTGGCATACGGTATCTTGCGAATGTATTCCAGGCTCCAACCTGTATCTTTTGCGATCTGGTAAATAAGTCCGAAAGGGCTATGAGAGCTTTCGAAATGCCCTTTAACTCCCTTTTCATCCTGGCTCAGGTCGGTATCTTCGGTTTCGTTATCCTCATCCCCGACATCGACCTGATATAGTTGGAAAAATCGTGTGCCCCCGAAAGGCTGGATACCATTGTCCAAAGCTCCATCATCTGCCGGGTGTCCAGATGCCGGCGGAGGAAGCGCGCCAGCAAGCGGTTCCGGATGCCTAATGGCGTACAATACGACAGGATGCCGTAGGCTACGATCCGGCTGGCCGGTACCATACATTCGTTTATCATCAAGTGAGCTTCGTCCAATGTCTCCGGTTCCAGCGTTGTAGCGTATTGCTTCATCCTAAGGTATAAGCCGGATATCTTCCAAAGCGTTTCACTGTCCGGGCGGCGTACTGTCAGCGTGACCACCTTTTTCCCCAGCTTCCGAAGCAGCCAGGGCGCAGGGATAGGTACCTGCACCCCGTGATCCAATAAGGTTTCAACGGTTTTAATCTCCGTTTCCACGGCCTGTTGTTCTGTCAACTGCTTTTCCATACTCCGTTATCCTTCGGGATTCACTACTTCTTTGACACCGATTGTCATAGGGGCTTCATCTGCTTTTGCAGGCAGTTCTATGATCGCGCTGATCTCGATCAGGGAGATGTCAGTCGTTTTGCTGGCAAACTTGCGCACGCCATAGCAGGTTGCCGCCGGGATTTGGATCGGGATGTCGAACTCTGTCATCAGTTCCAGGCTGCGAGTTGTCTGATAGTTTCCGCGCGGGGCTTTCCACTGCCCGCTTACAATCTCACCGCCCATCCATTCTTTTAGGTTCTCGTTGTCCATCGGGACAGCAAACTTGAAAGTAGTGCCAGCAGCACTGTAGATCGTCAGGAACGGATAGCGCGCACCTTGCAGGAAGTGCTTCACGACTTCGCCGTCTTCATCCTGAAATTCGATTGATTCCTTGTAAGGCAACAACTGCTTGGCCAAGGCATCCGACATACCGCCATCGGCGGCAGGTTCGCCATGTTTTACCAGCTTTACGCCTAAAATATATTTTGCCATTTTCGTATAAATTGAAAGATTAATATTGTTAGAATACCTGTTAAAACCCCGGTTAAGTAGCATTTAAGCGTAAATTCAGGGGGCTTTACCTGTTCTTGTAGTTCGGCATTTTCCTTCATCAGCCGATCTATTGTTTCTTCGTACGTATAGACCAGATACTGCAAACTGTCACAGGAGGCGGAAGCCTGAATATTCCCGTTGTTGTATGACAGTTTCAAGTTTGCCTGTCCGGATTTCTTTTCGTATGCCGCATTGGGCGGCAGTTTACGGAGGCTGTCCATCGGAATCGACATCTCCGCAAGCGATGTCGGGATTGTCGCGAGGGTAACGCTGACCTTTTTGTTCCATGCGAGACTGTCTCTGAGGCTTACGGAAGTATTTTTGCTTGTAGTCCTGCACGAGAATACGAGCGGGACAAGTAGGCCAATGAGGGCAACCAAGCAAATTCTGTATAACCACTTCCAGCCGTTTAAGCGCCTCTCTAAGATTTCTGATTTCGTCATTTTGTTTGAGTAATGCATCGTTATTACTTTCGGCAATAGACTGCCAGGTATCACGTGTATCGGCAACCAGGCGCGCCCGGTTCTTACGCCAGATCGTACCCAACAGTGCCAGGTTTACGATACTGACCCCGGTAGGGAAAGCCCATTGCAATATGTCCAGCAGTCCGTCCATGAGTTAAATCCAATTAAGAGAAATACAAATCCGCTTCCGCCCTGCGACGGCGGATCAGGCCGGCCAGGACCGTACCTTTCGATTTATTCCATTTCATAAATTCGCCCCGGATATTCGTGTTGAGCGGATTAGCTTTGACACACTTCAGAAGAGTGGATTTCAGCAAGTTTCCGGAACCGCAATTGAACGTAAAAGATACCAGGGCATCGAACTGATTCTGATTCACATGCGGGCACTCCCGGTTTACCACCTCCTCAAACTTTTTCAAGTCTTCGGTAAGCAGGTATTCCGCCCGCTGTTCATCGATCACATCTCCCCGGCGAACGCCGGCGGTATGGCCATAGCCGATTGTCCACACACCCGTCGGGCAACGATAAGCCTCCAGACGGAGACTTTCGTAGCTCTTTATAAGGGCGATTCCTATGCGGCTGGTCCTCATGCCTTATCCTCCAGCAAAGCGATTACACCTTTTTGGTCGTCACGAATGATGTCGGCACCGAAGCGGGTAAACGATTCGATGATGGTACCGCCCAGGTAACCCGGAGCACTCTCGTTTACCACCGTACGCACCATACCTTCAGCGCGGCAAACCATTTTGTCATTCCAGAACAGACCGCCGGTCAGGAGGGTGTCTTTTACTTCGGAATCACCTTGCAACGGTGTCCCGTCAGATTTGTACAGAATGCCGGAATGTCCTTCATCTGTAGTGCGGACGAAGATTTCAATACCCAGGATGACCCCCATGATTCCACTTTCCAGTTTTGTGCTGTTGCCGGTTTTGTAGAAATCTACAAATTCAGGTATTTTCAGCACGTCGCTGTACTGGTCAGGAGTCAGCATGCCGAACCATTTGCCCCCCAGGCCGCTGACGTTCATTCGCATCATCAGATTGTGCAGCGTCAGGAAATCGTCTTTAACCAATGCCTTGCGGTTTGATGTAAGACCCTGGATATTACTTTTACGTGCATCTCCTGTTGTTTTTAGGATGTTCGTGCTCTTGGTCGGTGACCAATGATAGGCTGCGTATGCGGCAATCTTGTTGTTCATCTCACCGGCCTGCTGTTCTTGTTTGGTCTGGCGTTTGCTGTAATTGGTCAGCAGCTCGCTTTGGGAATCGATCAACAACGGCTGACAGTAGATCAGCGTCGTGTTATACGTTTTCTTCGTGTCGGTCGATACTTCGATTTCCAGCGGCAAGGATTTGGGCTTGCCCTCTTTTGCTTTGCCGATCGGGGTTTGCACCGGTTTTTCTACTGTTTCAGTAGTATCAGCCACACCGGTTTCGGAAACAGACTTCTTATAAAAGCTGTTATCCGGAAAAATTTGTTTCTGAAGCTCTTTGGAATAGAGCGTTGTTCTAATTTCTGCCATATCTGTTAGTCAATTTGGATTGATTTGCCTGTCTGGACAAAGCCGCTGCCATCATAGACATACTCTGTGACGAACGTCTTTCCGGCTACACCAGTGATAGATTCCCCCTTTACACCCGTTCCCGGATTCAGCTTTTCTGTAGCTGTAGAGGTTGTTTTTACGATTACCCGCGCGCCCGGTGCCAGATCGGGATCAGCGGTAAGGTCCAGGGTACGGTTGTCCGTAGCCACGACGGATGATCCGTCTACAATTGTCAAGTTGTTGACGATATCAAAAACCTGAGCGCCGACGGCTGTCATAAGCAAAATAGTTGCTGCGCCAAACGGCCATTTTACAATAGGATTCTGCAATTCTTCCATGCCTTTTTACGTGTTATAAGCTGTTTTCGTAATCATCCAGCAACTTCTGAAACTGTGCCGGGTTTGTTTTCTCCAGTTCATCCAGGTACTTCGGATTGTTCTTTGAGTACCAAAGCCAATCGCGTGCGTCGGCCCCGCGTGCCGGGACTCCCTTCGCTTTGAGTTCTTCCAGGGCGGCGCTAAGACGGCCGGTTGCCTGAATTGTCGGGGTTACGGCCTTGCCGTCCCCTGCCTTGCCTTCTTCACCTTCCGGATCATCTTTCACATCGGTCACCATTTCGGCAAACAGGTCGAAGTCGGCAGATGCCAGCTTCTTCATACGATCTTTGTTTTTGTCCGTAACAGTCCCATTCTTCACCCCTAAGGCGAGGTAATGATCCACCAGGCGGTTGTGCTGCTCTTCCAGTTTTACCCGGTTTGCTTCGATAGCATCCAGCACCTGCTGTTCGGTCGCCGTTGCCGGCAAGCCTAACTTTGCTGCAATTTTTGTCAAATCCATTTCGTTGTTATTTACAGGTTTATATTCATTCGCGATACGGGTTAAGAGTTCCGTAGTCGTGAGGTTCTTCAATTCCGCCCGCTGGCTGGAAACGATTTCGTCAACCAATCCTTCCGCTTTTGCTTCGTCGGCCGTAAACCAGGTTTCGGCGCTCATCAGCGATCCGATCTTTTCCTTTTTGCAGCCCCGGCGACTCAGGATCGTTTGCAGTGTATCGGTCAGGCTGGCGAGAGCTTTACGCATCTTGTCGTTCATCTCGGCGTCACTGTCGGACGGGTACGGGTTATGGATCATCAGTTTGGCATAATCCTGCATACTGACTTTATCGGCGGCAATGGCGATCACCGCGGCCATGCTGGCGGCTATACCGTCAATATGCACATGGATAAACGCCGCCATCGTGCGCATGGCAGATACGATACTAAGGCCGGATATCACGTCGCCGCCGGGGCTGTTGATATGCAGGTGTATTTTATCTACCCGGTCGTCCAGTGCGGCCAACTCCTGGGCGAACAGGTCGGCATCGATCTGCCTGCCTATTTCGCCGTAGAGCCGCATTGTGGCTTCTTTCGTGTCTTTGTTAACGATGTCTACATACTTGTTCATAGATTAAAAAATTCGTGTTCGTTCGTAATTGATTACAGGGGCAAAGGAAAAGGGATAAGGAAGCGGTTCAAAACGAAATTCCAAGGATGACAATTTTTATTCTCATCCTTGGAACTTTATTTTTCGCAAGTACTGTCGGACAGGAACTTTGCTGAAAAAAAGTACGCGAATATGAACGACAAAGAAGCTGCTTACATCCTGTTTAAAGAAGGCGTCTCCCAGCAGGAGATCGCCCGCATCCTGCAACGCTCCGAACAGACAATCACACGCTGGAAGAAGGACGGCGAATGGGACCAGAAGGCAACCGAGGACCTGATGGCCATGCAAACCATACACGAAGATACCCGCGACCTGGTACGCTATCAGTTGGCAACCCTGCGCAAACTGAAGGAACGATACATTAAAGAAGAAAAAGAGGGCGGAGAACCGCATCTGATCAGCAAGGGGGACATCGACGGAGCGCGCGACCTGTTCAACATGATCAAAGTCAAAGAGGCCGATTGGACAACCCTTGTACGGATTGTACGCCTGATCAATAAGTTCCTGAAAGACAACTACCCGACGCTGGCGCGGGATGTGGCCCCGGCGTTAAATGATTTTCTGAATGAACAGAGGGGAGGCGTACAATGAACCTGACGAAGACACTGACGCATAAGGAACAACGCGAATATGACGAATGGCTGAAAGAAATGCAGGAAACGGTGCGCCTCAAACCGATCGAGCAAGAAACCGAACAGCATCGGACAAAACGCATTGCTTCCCTGAAAAAAGACTTTACGAAGTTCTGCCGTTATTATTTTGAGGATTTCGAGCTGTCCCCCTTTGGCTGGTTCCATCTGAAAGCGGTGGACTATATTATCAAGAACAAAGACCTGATGTTGGTGTGTGAATGGCCGCGCGAACATGCCAAATCGGTTGTAATGGACATATTCGTTCCTCTGTTCCTCAAAGCCCGCGGAGAACTTACCGGGGTTGTGCTGGCTTCTGCCAATGAAGACAAGGCGGATGGCTTACTGGCAGACCTTCAGGAACAACTTATGTTTAACCAGCGATATATCGCCGATTACGGCATACAATACAAATCGGGGAAATGGGATACCGGGCATTTCGTGACGGCTGACGGGATCGGTTTCTGGGCGTTTGGCCGCGGGCAGTCGCCGCGCGGTATCCGCGAAGCTAACTTGCGTCCGAACTTTGGCGTGATTGATGATATCGACGATGCGGAAATCTGCAAGAATGAGAAGCGTGTAGATGAAGCTGTAGACTGGTGCATGGGCGACCTCTACGGCGGCATGCCAACTAAAGCCAGCCGCCTGATCGTATGCGGAAACCGTATCCATAAGCGGGGTATCCTTGCCAAGATAGTCGGTGACGTGGAAGAGGGCGATCCGGTAAAAGAAACGATCACCCACCTGAAAGTGTATGCCCTGGAGAACCCGCGCACCCATCAAATGGATTTGAGCGAGAAAGGCGTCCCCGCCTGGAAGGAAAACTATACCCGTGAGGAGATTTTCAAGAAAATGGATCGTATGGGGCGGCGTATCGCTCTGCGCGAACTCTTCCACCAACACATTGTTATCGGGCGGGTATTCCGTGAAGAGCACTTGCCATGGGCGGACCTGCCGCCGATCCAGAACTGCGAAAAGCTGATAACCTATTGCGATCCGTCGTATAAGGAGACGAAGAAAAACGACTTTAAAGCAATTGCCCTGATCGGCAAGAACGGTAAATACTTCGACATCTATAAAGTCTTCTGCCGCCAGTGCACTACCCCCGAAATGGTACGTGGGCATTACGACCTGGCGGAAGAGGTACCGGAGAACAAAACCTGCCCGCACTGGATGGAGGCCAACTTTATCCAGGATATCCACCTGAAGAAATACGACGAAGAAGCGGAGCTGCGCGGTTACAGCATCGCCATCCGGGGCGACAAGCGCAAGAAGCCGGAAAAGACAGAGCGCATCGAGGACCTTTCCGCCTATGCCGAACGCGGGCTGATCCGCTTCAACCGGGCAGAGAAGCATAGCCCGGACATGCAGGAATTGCGTAACCAATTCTTAGGTTTCCCGGATGCCGAGCACGACGACGGCCCGGATGCCGTAGAGGGTGGCGTTTATAAACTCAATAAACCGTCTATCGGCAAGAAAACAACCGCCCGCAGCGGCAAGTACAAACATAATTCAGCAAGGAGGGGATAACAATGATGAATTTCTTACAACAAAGCGACTACCGGACATTTATCAATCCGGAACTACTTAGCATGCTCCTGGCCGGGGATGTGGATAAACTCGAAGAGTCCGAAGGCTATGCATACGGCTTTATCATGTCCAATCTCGCGGCACGCTACAACATGCAGACCGAATTTTCCCGGTCCGGGGCAGCCCGCAACCAGACGCTTGTACGCTGGATGCTGTCGCTATCTGTCTATTTCCTGCACAATACGGTAGCCGATACGGATATCCCGGAACGTGTTGCCAAGAACTACGACGATGTGCGCCGTGAGATCGAGGCGGTTGCCAGCGGAAAAGCGGCAACCGATCTACTTCCGCTCCAGAAGGACGGGAAAGTAAAAACGCGGTTCCGGTGGGGTTCCAGCCCGAAGCGCAGTCATAACCCATTTGAATGAGACTGTTTAAACACTGTTTAAACGTCCGAAATTTAAACTTTAAGTAGTATGAAGACATCAACGTATATAAGAAACTTTTTTAACGCCGTGAAGGGCGCAAAACAAACCGGGCGCAAATCGAGGCTTTTAGCGAAGCAGCCTATCGACCGGGTAAAGATGGAAATCAGCAATCTGACCAAGGCGGTAGAAAACGCTCTCGATCCTGTGAACTCCGACCGGATCGACCTGCTGACCATGTATGAAAACTCATGGAAAGACAGTCAGGTGATAGCCGAGCGCGAAAAGGCGGAATCCTACCTGATCACCGAACCATTTGAAGTGTTGGAAGGCGAGACGATGAACAAAGAGAAAACCCGCCTTTTCGAACGCCCCTGGTTCACGCACTTTATCACCATTGCCATGTACACGGACTTTTGGGAGTACACCATTGCTGAGTTCCAAGAACAGGACGAAAAGGGGGAGTTCACCGATGTGAAAGTCTTCCCGCGTAAACACGTGCGTCCTTTCGAAAAGCAGATTGTCCTGAATCCTTCCGACCGGGAAGGAATTTCGTATGACGGCAAGGAATTTGATTTCTTCCTGTTGCCGCTGGGTGATCCTGACAATCCCGGCAAGTTAGAGAGCATCACGCGCGAAGTGATCTGGAAAACCTTTGCCCGGTCGGATTGGTCGGAATATAACGAACGGTTCGGCAAGCCGCTTTTAGACTTTGCTATCGATACCTCCAACGAAGAAGAGGTAAAAGAGAAAGAAGAGATGGCGAGCAATTTCGGTTCAAACGGCTGGATCATCCGCGATGTGGAAGAAGAGGTAAACATCGTACAAACGGCCAGCCGCGCCGGTGCGGAGAACTTCAAGGATATGGCGCTGTTCTGTGACGATCAGATCGCAAAATTGATGAACGGCCAGACCGGTACCAGTGACGAAAAGTCGTTTGTTGGGGCTGCCGAAGTACACGAACGTGTCCTGGACAAATTCACTGAAGGCCGCCTCAAACGCATCCAGGACATTGTCAATTACAAACTGTTCCCGTTCCTGCAATACCACGGTTACCCAATCACAGACAAAACATCCTTCAGTTTCCCGGTACTCAAACGTAAGGCGGAAGGTAATTCCGACATACCCCAGCAACCGAATAAACCGGAAGGGCAAGAAGAAACCGACGAAAAAAAAAACGACAACCGGCTGCCCGGCTGGCTTATGACTATGTAGGCAGCCTGATCCCGTTGCTCTCGCTTGCCGGATACCGGGATATAGACTTTAGCGAAAGCGTTGTCGACTTTATGCTGAAACGTCTGTTCAAAAAGAAACAGCCGGATGCGATATCGCCGGAGGTCTGGGAACATGAATACACCCAGATGGCGGAAGCTCTCACTGATGGTTACGGTAAGACCGGCGTTGAATGGGGCGGTACCGACTGGGCTTTCTTTCAAAATCTCCGGTATAACACTGCCGTATTCGATGCCTTCAAGTGCAACCGGGAGATAAAAGATGCCTGGAAGCTACTGATATGGGAAGACGGGACAGCCAAAACCTGGAAAGAGTTCCGGCGCGATGCCTTGCGTGTCTGCGAGATGTATAACCAACGCTGGCTACAAACAGAGTTTAACCAGGCGCATGCCGCCGCCAAAGCGGCGCGTCGGTGGCAGGACTGCGAACGAAACGCAGACCTGTACCCGAATCTCCGCTACATCGCTATCCAGGACGAACGTACCCGCGAATCGCACGCGGCACTGCACGATTGCGTGATCCCGATCGATCATCCGTTCTGGAATAAGTATTATCCGCCCAACGGTTGGAACTGCCGTTGCAGCGTGCAGCCGACCGATGATCCGGTCCGGATGCCGCCAGGTGTGCCGATTGTACCGGAGATGTTCCAGACGAACGTCGGTAAGACAGCACAGATATTCGATCTTTCCCATCCTTATTATAAAGGTATGACGGAAAAAGAAATAGACCGTCTGTATGCCTTTGTACGGCAAAATATCAGCCCGGCGGAAGAGATACGAAAATCATGGGATGAATATGTAGCTTTAGGTATGGAATGGCAAAAAGATTATTTCAACGGTACGAATGGTGGGTTCCTGGCAACGCATCAGGATCGCCGTAAAGCAGCGGAAGCAAGTAAGAACGAACGGCTTAAATATGAAAAGGAAGAAGTTATGTGTCGTACTTTTGCCCGTGCCGGTTACCGGGTGGAACATCAGGCAGAACAACCCGGTGTCTCTTCTCCGGATATCCTAATCGATGGATTGAAGGCTGATCTTAAACGTGTATCGAGCCATAACAATGTCGTGAAATATGCCCGCAAAGCCGTAGAAAAGCAGGGAGCCGAATGTGTATTATTCCAGATAGACAGTATGACCGAACAGATGCGTAACGAATTGAATGCGCTTAAACGAAGGAATATCAAGGTACTTTATTTTGTTACCGGAGAAGAAAAGCTGATTCATACCCTCTAAAAATACATCGCCCCGACATTGAGGCCGGGGCGGACTGGTACGAGCCGCCCGAAGCGTAACACGTCCCTGTCTTCAGGAGTACTGAAGCATGCAACAAAGATACAAGTATAAATATTAAAATCAAATAGATGAACGAAAATATTACTGGCCCTACCGAGGCTTTTATCAGCGCCTTTCAGAAGTTCCTGCAAGACGATGCCCTTAGGATCGTGGAGACTGAAGCCCTGAACCATTTCCAGAACAGTTTCGTCAATCAAGGTTTTACTGACAAAAGCCTGGTAAAATGGCCTAAAAGGAAGATTCCCCGGCGGAACGGCAAGCCGATTACCGGTAAGACGCTCGAAAAGTGGAAAGCTAAGAACGAAGGCCGCGCCCTCCTGATCTCGCATGCGAGCGACACGAAAGGGACACACATGGCTAACAGTCTTGTCGGCGAAAGGGAACCCGGAAAGGTTACGATCATTGTAGACAAGCCCTACGCACAGGTACACAATGAAGGATTGCAGGCAGGACGCCCTCCGGGCTTTACGATGCCACAACGCCAGTTCGTTGGGCCATCCGAACAACTGGAGCAAAAAATACAGGCTAAGTTTGAAAAGGAAATAGATAAACTAATTAAAAAAATCTGATTATGCTTTACGAAACATTTGATTCCGTCCGGGGGCTGTTGAAAGCGATCCCACAGTTAAAAACAATACAATGGTATAACGCGCAGTACGATGGTGTCATCTACGTGTCGCCGGTAGCCTTCGTCGAGTTCCCGGAGCGCATCCCGCTGGATCAGGTTGCCGGCTCTGTCAGTCGCGCCGACTTCGCCCTGCGCATACACATCGTTAGCGCCTGCACAGCCGCACAGGACGGCTCCATCAGTGACAACGTCATACAAGACCACGAAGCGATCGCCAGCCAGGTCCAGGATATCCTTCAGGGCAAACAAATCCGGATGGTGGGAAGCACGTCGACCAGCCTTGTTCCTTCCGGCTGGCAGCACTATCATAAATATAAAGGATGGATGGTGACCTTTGTCGATTTCAAAGGGATGGCGATACTGGATTAAAACAGGGACAACTGGCGTTTATCCTCTTCTTTCCGTTTCCGGCCGAACTTCAATTCATGTTTGGCCGGGTAGGAAAGCCAGCGGTTGAAGGTGGAATAAGAGATTACGAACATGTCCTTAATGATGTGCTCATATACATACAGCTGTGTGACACCATGCTTTTTATGTTCCAGCACGATGTCCTGTACCCTTACCATCTTGATCAATGTATTTCTGTTTGTATACGGCATAACCAAAACGAACTAACCTTAACGACGAACTAATCACAAAATAAAGGTCATAACCAATACCACACAAACATTTTGTTACTTTTCTTTATTTAAGCGGCTTTTTATCAAAAATAAACCCGAAGATTTAAACCTTCGGGTTATATAAATCAATGGAAAAACATATTCCCAGCCAGAACCGCTGCATTTTCTTCTTTTGTCAAGCCGATATAGTGCATAAATGCCGCTTCCGTTTTATGACCTGTAATTTTCATAATACGCAAAGCAGGAATCCCAGCCAAAAACATGTTTGTCGCAGCACTTCGACGTCCGGAATGAGAACCTATGCGTGTCCATTTCTCAACCATTAAAGAAACGCGTTCCAATCCTATTGTCCGTTCGTAAGGAACAGGCTGATTAATACCAGCCTTGCGACAAACGTTTTTAACAACCTTATTAAATTGTTGAATGCAGGGGCATTTCGGCAGGTTATAATTGTATTTGCGAAGAATCTCACGTACAAACTTCGACTGTGGAATAATAACAAGCGTTCCGGTTTTTTGTGTCTTGATCTGAATAACGTTGTCAATAAAGTTTTTTTCGGTCAGTCGGGAAAAATCAGAGAAGCGCAGGGCCGTCATACAGGCTACAACAAATAAATCACGTACAACGATTTCTGATTTTGTCAGCTTATCAAATACATATAGGCGTGTGATCTCATCACGATCCAGGGTAACAACATCATGTTCATCCTCTTTTACGCTGATATCCGAGTAAGTAAAATCAATATCATACCCACTATAGGAAGCCATTTTTATCAATGTCTTGATCCTTACCAAATGATTACAAACTGTTGAACTCATCAGCTTAGCTGTAGCTTGTAAGTAGTAAACAAAATTGTCCATCATTTCCATTCCGAGTTGATAAGTAAAAGGAGAGAGATTGTTCAGTTTACAAAACTTGATGAAATGCCGAAGCGCATCCCGATAGGCCTTCTTTGCCTTTTCCGTTTTGTGACATTTAGAGAGGTATTCTGTCGCAAAATCGCAGAAAAGAATACCTTTAGAATTCTGGTTAACAGACAACCGATTTGTGTAGGACGGATATCGGTTTGTTGCAAGGTTAAAAATTTGTGCACTCATAGTTGTAATTGTTTTAAGATTAAGTCCTACCTTTGTAGAACACAGGTTAAATACTACTTATACGGCGTTCAAATACCGTGTGAGAGTTTACAGAAGCCGTCCGGATGCCCCCAGGCGGCTTCGCTGTTCTATTCAAATGGTTCACTATTTTCGTGATATGAATTATTTCTCACTCTCTTCAATTGCTTCGAAAATCTCATACATCACCTGCGGAACTATCGCGTTTCCGTATCCTTTGATTGATCCTGTACACCAGGCTGTGATAGAAATGGTAAGACACACCACATCAAAGGGAAGCCCATCATTTCCTCGACAAACAGGGGATTGAGTCGGGAAGTTTCGCCAGTTACGTTTGCTATATAAGTCTGTAAGTCTGGTGAACCTTCCCCATGTTTGCAAGGCGTTTTCCAACTGTTTGCTTTTGGTGTAGGGAGCATACCGTTCATTGCTAATGCAGTCAATGCTGTCCCCATCTGACTGTTGGGATTGTATTTCTTGCTGTACTTGTCCGCTTCCCTTGCATTTGGAGTCGGGAGCAATCCTTTCTTTGCAAGTTCGTTCAGTGTGACACCAAAACCGTTCCCGTTGCCTTTTTCTTGTTTCACTTTCTCTCGTCTCGCATCCAGTCGTTCCATATCCTGATCGCCCGGCATCATGGCCGTTGGGGTTGGTAATAAACTCAGGTCGATAAACTCTGTTTTTCCCTTCGCGTTGCATACTTTCAGTCCCTGAGTCTGAACGGTAGGCAATAAAGAATACCCGATCTCTCCGGTGTGGCGCTTCGACGGAACAAGCCGGAATAACAACCGGCTGGACGGAATATCCTTCTTGCTCAATATCTCGGCAGACGGTTTCGACAACGTATTCTTGTTCGAGTATCGTTTCCTTGTCAGCCTCTTCAAATAAAGAGGCTTGACTTTCCACTGTAATTTCACTGCCGGGTTGTACCATACTAAGGATTCCACCAACGTTTTCACCAACAATCCAAGTGGGTCGTATCTCTCGTATTGCGCGAAGCATTTCCGGCCAGAGATAGCGGTCATCTTCCTGTCCTTTTCGCTGTCCGGCGACGCTGAACGGCTGGCAGGGGAATCCCCCGGTGAGTATATCGATCTTTCCCCGCCAGGGCGTGAAGTCTGTTTCTTTAATGTTTCCATATCCTTTTGATTTCGGGAACCAGTAGCTTAATACTGTCCGGGGGAAGTCGTCTATCTCACACCAGAAAGCATTATCCCAGCCCATCCATGTAGCAGCAAGATCGGCGGCTCCAAAACCGGAAAATAGAGAGGCGTGTACTTTTCCCATTTGATTCAGTTCTTTTTAGTTATGATTCATAATCAGCTTCCCATTCTACCGTGATGGTAGCTTTTACTTTCTTTGTCCCATCGCAAAGGTCGCAAGGGATGAAGACGTGTTCGTTGCGGCCAGTTTCGCTCAGAAAGCCGCCCTGGCCGTTGCAACGGGGGCATGGGACATTGCTGATATGTTTTGTTTCCGTCCTTGTGCCATACCGATCCGGCTCGATATCCAATATATATTTCAGTTCGCTCATTGTTTGCTTCGTTTTAATCTTACATACTCACTGTTAATCCATAATAACCCGTTCTTGTCTTCGATGGCTATTTCACGGGCACGAAGGTCTACCGATACAACATCGGTCTGTAGGTTGCCGATGGCGATCCGCATTCCAGATCGCCATTCGATTGTGTCAAACTCAGTTGCTGTCATCTTTCTTTTCTTCTTCGGGGGCAGTGTACGGGAAGACATCCATGAGTGCTGTTTCTTCAATTCCGATAACCGTATAGTCGGCCAAGGTATCTTTCATACCTTCTTCGAAATTGTCAAGAGCTTCTTTCAAGCCAGAAGCCTGTACCAGCATTTTAGCGGGTGTACGTTTTTCGGCACCGCTCTTCTCATCCAACGTAATGAAATAGATACGGACCTTATAAAAACGATCGCCGTTATCATTAAAGAATGTTTCTGAAAAATGCGCCCGCTTTATATCTGCAATAGTAAATTCACCGGAAATGAACGGTTTTATCTCTTCTGTTATCCGGGCTTCCGCTTCGGTATATGATAAAGCGTCAACCAGGTAGGGTTCTGTTACTTTCTTTTGCATTCCATTCTCCAGCACTTTTTCGAAGGAGACTTTACATGTAAACCAGTTGTGCATCATAATGATTTGTTATTTAAATAATGTAGGTTCTTTAGATTCTTTGATGTATTCCAGGACTATGTAGTCCATCAGTTGAGTATCCCAGTTGATTCCGGGGCGGTTCTTGTAGCAATCTTTGAGCAAGCGACGCAGTTCATCCGGCGACATGTCCGCATCCAGCTTTGCCACCGTTGGATTTATTTGATCCAACCGGATCGATGCGACTCCCATTATTTTTGCATTACCCTTCCATATCCCTTTCAGGTATATTTGCTTGATCGCCCCAACAGCGTTCTTTGTCGGTGCATGCAGGCGGATCGTGGTAAAGCAGTTACAATTCAATTTGTTGTTGTAGTTCTCATCAAACTCCATTCGTTCGTCCATAACGCGATAATATTTGCCATTTGACATTTTACAGTGAAAACAATAAATCATCCACTTATCTTCCTTTTTATCTACCCGGCACACTGTATACCTGAAGCCACAGGGACAGACGTATATCCAGCGACCGGGGGTGAGAGTTGTGGATTTTACTTTAATCCGTGACATCAGTCGATTGCGCTCATCGAAAGAGGCAGGGCACGTTCCTTCCCGTTCTCATCACGCAGGACAACTTCGATAAATTGGCAGGTCGGTACTGGGCGATAGGCGTCTTTGATGATGCGGATGCCGTCCAGAAATTCGACATCTCCAGACTTTTCCGCCAAACGTTCCAGTTCCAGCACCTTTTGCGCCTTCAGGTTGCCTTTGCGGTCCTTAGCCAGCAGGTTCATGATCGTGTCGACCAAAGCGGCGCTCTCTTCGTCTTTGGCGAGCGTGTGGAGGTAGGCTTTTACCTTTTCCACCCCAACGTTTACGGTGTCGTCCCAGCCTTCATTTACGCGGTTGCCGATACGGATCGTCTTGCTGCCATCGGACGTGGAGAGCGTGTCACTCTTTCGGTCGCTTTTGACGTTGAACAGTTCGTTCTTCATCTGGATGATAGTTGCGCTCGATGCGAATATATCAGCCTTGGCATCCATCATGATAGATGACACATTCTGCAGTTTTTTGACCGTTTCTTCGACCCAACCATCCACAAGCGACTTGTAGTTCTCGCGTTCCTTCTGTACACGTGCCTTTTCGGCTTTCTCTTCTGCTTCAAGCTGCCGGCGCAGTTCGGCTTTTTGCTCTTTTGATAAGTCTTCGATGTTCATACTGTTTGATTTTTAAATGATTTATTACGTTTGTTGATATTGTTCAATCTGCTCCATTCATCCCGGAGTATGTTCAGATCATGTTCTAATTTGTCAATCTCTTCGCTCCATTCATTCAGGAGCCTGCGTTGTGCCGTCATATCCTGCCAGGGACGCGAGATCATTGTCTCTGTCAGGAAGTCGCTGTCTGACGTTAGCACCTCAATCCGCCGTTTTAAGCGGTTTGCCCGTACCTCTATGTCTGAGAGGCGCTGGGCGATAGGGATTACTGCCATATCAATAGTCTATTGTTTTCTCTCCGGTAATTCGTACTATTTTTAATTCTAAAGTCCTTACTTCTCTGTTCAACTTCTCATTACCAGGATCAAAAGCCAATTGATCATACAGTATATCCAGCTCTTTCTCCAACTGTAATATTTCTTTTTTCTGAGCAGCTGTGAGGAGTTTTTTATCTTGCTTGATTCTGACCATTTTAATTTTTAAAGGCCGTAGCCTGTTCTTTTTGTTGCTTTTTCCGAATATTGTCACAATATGAACAGACTGCCTTAAAGAGGTCTGGGAGTTCGTTCAAGGGAATAGCCGGAAGTATTCGTCCCCGGCTGATCGGGAGGCAACGAATGTGCCGGTTTGCATCATCATATCCGTTTATTGTACTAACGCCTATTCGGGAAAGTTGCTTGAAAATCCGGTGATACCACTCTTTACGAATCGCTTTCTCGTTAAGTTCTGCTTTAAGATGGTCTGTATCGGTGGACACATTGACCTGTCTTTTCAGATCGGCGAGCAGTTCATCATATTCCATATCGGTGAGTTCCGAAAGGCTGACACGTCGTCCATGGGCTGTCCCGTATTTACCAATCAAGTAACTTTCGATCACGCCGCCTTTGATTGTTTCGACTTCTGCAGGATCGTATCCGGAGAGACGTTTCAAATAGCCGTAAAACAATCCGGTGTTACGGCTTCTATAGGTGCGTTTTTTTGTTGTCATATCATTGATGATTAAATGTTTTCCAAACTGAATTTTTCATATCCATCTTTCCATATAATGTATGGCTCTCCACCACCATATCGGCTAACCGGTTCTGCTCGATATCCCTGAACGAAAATTTTGATATTGCTGTCAAATCTTACCTTTTTAGCAACACGCCCTTCCGGATTTTTACCGTCAGCATGGCTTATATAGATAAAGAGTTTGTTAGGGAACTGCTCTTTCAGCTGCTTGTACTCTTCGTAATTCATTCCTGTATATTGGAGAGAATCGATGCAGATAATGTTCGGACTTTTCTGTTGCTTAAGCCGTTTGACGAGTTCACCGATAGGTTCTTTATCCAAAACGATAAATTTGCGTCGGGCTTCCATCATATTTGTTTCTTGAAGGGCTTTCATCAAAGAAGCACTGACCCCTTCTTCCAGGCTATTGTAAGCTACACGTCCGAAATTGCAGAGATACTTACAGAGTTGCAGCGCGAAACGTGTTTTCCCGTTACCGGAATTCCCCCACACGATCCATGATCCGGTCAGCTCCGGACATCCCAAAGCCGCCAGCCATTCCCCATCAAAGGGAAGCATCTTGAACTTTGTCTTCAATACCTGTTCTACGCTTGCTGCTCTTGCCATCTCAACCCTCCGCATTCTGTTTAGTGATTTCCGTATGTACGCGGCGCAATGATCCGCTTGTTGCTGCATACATTTTGGCAGGAGGCAGTTTGGAGCCATTAACATTGGCGATCAAAGCAACTTGAGCCATCGCAAATTCCTTATAATCCTGTGCACCTTCTGGAGTAATACGTTGGTAACGTTGACCGTAACGCGAAAATATCTCTTCATATCCCACTTTCTTACGTTCAATCATAGTATCAATCTTATGTTTGAGTGCATTGGCCCCCATCATATACCAGCCACAGGTATATTCTGTAGCATTCCAAAGCCCTTTAAGTTCGAGAAAGGCACTATATTCCAAATCGCCCGCTTCATCTAATACGATCAACGGATTAGAGATACCCTTCAGGTAAAATACCAAGTCTGCATATACATCGGTATAACGTCCACGGCAGTCAACCCCGAATTCTTTGGCAATGGCCCGGATCAGCTTCGTTTTGCATTTAACCTGACTGCAATCGATGTAGACTGAATTCGGATGTTCCCTCACGTAACATTTGGCTGCAAAACTTTTCCCGATATCAGCTCGGTCGCAAAGCAAACCGGAGATGGAGTTCTGCTGACAGGCTTTCAATTGTTCGGTAACATATACATAAACAGGAGTTTCAGCACGCATCCAGGTCGTTTGTCCTCCGATAGCAACATCCAGGATACGGGCGATCGACACCCAGCGGGCATTGTCGAGCACACGTTCAGTCTCTCCGTTCATGACACGGCTCAACACGCTTTTGTTGATACCTAACTTCATCGCATATTTAGCAGCGCTTGGATACATGGTACTGCGCTCGCGGATGGCAGTTGCAATTTTGTTTTTAATCTCTGTTGTGATCATATTTCAATACTGTTTAATTATCGTTTAAAGACTTGATTTTGCAAGTTGACGGGCAGAAGCCAGATAGCTTTCGACGTCAAATTCCAGTTCTTCCTCTTGGGTGTTTGATTCAATGGGGGAAGGTGAAGAAACCACCTCTGGAATAATCTGTTCATTCGGGATAATGGTCACTTTAGAAAGGTTGTTTTTCCCGTCCTTAACCATTTTGTCGAATTTAGAAACATACTTAGCCTGTTCCGTGTAGGATTGATAATCCTGTTCAGTCTGTTCGGCAGTTGCTTCGTTATAAGGAGACACCAATGGACAGGAGTCGATATACATGCCGTTCTGGAAGATGTAGACTTCCCGGATATCGTCGGAAGGCATATAGTAGGCGTCTACTTCGTAGCTGTTCGGCATCAGATTCTCTAACACATAAGGAGAAGAAAGCCGATAGTCCTGATATTGCACGCGGACATACATGTTGCGTTTGACACTTGTGCGTGTGCATTCGCCAATATAGCGAGTCAGCATTACCGGGTCAATCTGTGCCATGTGGGGGTTCTTATGTTCTAACAGTACCTGAAGACGGGTTTTTCCCGGATATTTCTTCTGGTTACGGTGTAGGTCATTGTTGTACTTTTCGATGATATCCAGATCATCGGCAACCAGCTCCTCGAATGAATAAGTTGCTTCTTTATAATTATTGTTATCTTCATCAAATATCTTCTCCGTTTTGGGCCGGTTGGCTTCCAGGCGTGCATAGAAACGACCTATGCCTTCCTGGTATTTCTTTTCGTACCCATATTTCTTCTCTCGGTTAAAATGTTCAGCACGCTTCTCTTGGGAGTTACCGGGGTTACACCAACGAACGAACGGGAAAAGGATACCGGCACGCATCATATCATCAGAAAATTGGCTGACGAGATGATGTTCTACTTCTACCTCCATCGGCATACCGATATGATAAGAGTTGATAAACCGGAACATGTCGCGGACACAATCTACAAACAATTCAGTTGTCTTTTTCCGACTATAGGACCGCCCGATCACACAACCCGAAGCTACATCATAAGCATAATACGCTTTGACACGCGTTCCATCGTGCATTTTACGTGGCAGGTCGCGGTCGTCCATAGATATTTTACTAAAGCTGAATTCTGGGCTTTTCCGGATATGATGCGGACGGTGTATGGCCATATAATCCAATGTGCCCATACGAACTTTATCCACGATTGTTCGATTCTTCGGATCGTTCAAAATATTCCAGACAGTGGACTCCGAAATAACGATCGGGCAACCCTTATCGTCATAGAAATCATTACGGTCAAAAATTTCACCCGTGTGGATATCCGCCACCGTAATCATACCGGCAAGGAATTGCAGGTACATTTCGTGTGTGCTGGTTGCATACGGCTTATTAGGCATGATATAGAGAGAAAGGATCATCCGTTCGATCAGTTCGTTTACTTTCCTGCTGTTATTGTTGCCGAACTTTCCGCTGATTAAGACAGAATAGCCGTCCTTCACATAATTCCTGTATTTATCTTTGAGTCGGATCGGGTTCTCCGGAAGAGTGTGGCCTAATTTTGCTTTCAAGCGTCCAAGCGTTTCTGCGGAAGCGTTCCAGAAGCCTGTTGTTTTGCCACCTGTTACGCCCCTGGCAGCTTTTTTGTCGGCCAGGACCTCAGATAGGGCGTTCAAAACAGAAGCATTCATACAATATTCCGTAATCTTTTCATCCGGTAGCTGTTTGCCTGTCACTGTGCGGTAACCGGAAAAAAATGCCATTGCCGACGGGTCAGGCACGATCCGATCTTCAAACGTTTTGCGTGGTGCCACTTTCTTGGGATCTCCCAGCACTTCTATCACCCGGTTATAGAAACGGGACGGAAGGCTTTCAATAGCGATTAGGGCTGGCGTATTACGACAGGCACGGTTTACAACATGTATCTGTTTACGCGCTCGCAATTGTTTATAATAGCTTTCTGAAAGTATACCTGTTTGTACAAGCTCTTGCGCCTCCACACATAATATGTTACCATAGTATTCCATAAGAAGTCATATTTCATTTTTTTGCTCCCGGAAGCGGATTCGAACCGCTGACCATATCGCCTGAATTACCAGTTTCGACTGTTCTACCTGCCTGAACTATCCGGGTCCCACCCTCGTACCGCGGGCCGCGTACCGATCTAAACCTAAACCAATCTTTACCTAAAAACACCTTCGATTGTTTATCCTTCGTCCGACAACCAATTGATAAAACGATTGAAGTCCTTTTGTGAACGTGTCGGTATGTTCAGGATCAGGATACACCAAGCGGCGACCGTGGCCAGCATAGCCCATACCTGCCAGGGAATATCTGTCCCACTATCCATACACCACTCGATCGTCTGATAGGCAGCCAGCGTGAAAAACGCCATCAGCAACCACATCAAGAAAACTACGACAAACGCCAATATTCTGATCACCTTCATACCAAACCCTCCTGATACCATGATTCAACAGCCAGGTCAGCATCCAGCTTTCGCACTTCTAACCCGTTTTCCATCATCAATTCATACACCATGTCAACCAGTGTACCTTTGTCCATCCGTGCCGAATAATCAGCCCCGTACACTCCCATAATCGTCCATATCGCCTGCTGTGCGCTATATTTCACAGCCTCCCGTGCCCGCTTCTTGCACTCCCGCCAATCTTTACAGTCTCGTACCATATTTTTAATTCTTAATTATTAATTATTCATTCTCAAAGCCCCGCCTCCGGTCTCGCTCCGGCATCTGCAAGTCGTTAACTTTCTTGGCGGGATAGTCAAGGGTTTCGGTTAATTTGCCTATCTTTAGGCGGTCAAACATAAAATTCAAATATCATGTTGCCAATGTTCGTTCTTACAGTCGATGTTATAGCAAAAGACATCACCATTTCCGAGAAGCTATTTCGAGAGCAAGTTGATCCGAGTCTATCTCACCTTGATTCGTTAAAGGGAGCATTCGACCGTTCTCCAAGCACAATAACTTATTATCCACCGTGCGAACGAGATGGAAAACCAGAAGGTTGGTCTGCGAGAGGGGTTGTGCTAATTTCTGTCGGCAAGATTCGTGGTGGAGCACTGCTTTACCTTTACGAGGCGATTGCTCGACTAATTGAGTTTGAGTTACCCAATTACGAGATTCGTTATGACAGAAGTGTATTTGAGCAGGATTAATCCTCTGATTGAACTGTGCAAAAAAAGAGTCTACAGGTAATGCTCTCGTCATTTCGATGGCATTGTTTTTTCGTCTTGTTTCCATATTGAATACTGTTTAAATGTTGATTACTCTTTGAGTGTACGGATCACATCCCCTTTCGCATCCAGAACCTTGACTGCTTTTTTAAGCTCATCAGTCACATCGATGATCTGTACCAGTGTTCCACCGTTAATGAGTGCCGCTTCCCTGATCTTTTCAGCTTTCAGGCTATTCCGCTTGTAAAGCAATGCCTGACTCACATTCTGGATACTCACGCCAAATGTTTTAGCGATTTCTGCCTTCTTTTTGGCACCCAACTCAATTTTCCGTCTTGTTTTTTTTGTCATATCTTCAATCTATTTAATTAATTGCCTAACTTTAGCGCGTGTTTCATTGTAACACGGTGCAATATTAGTAGTAAATATTCTAATATGCAAGTAAAATACAAGTAAATTTACTATTAAAATTATGGGCGTAGTACAGAGATTAAATCAATTCATTGAAAAAAAAGGGATTAGCAAGTATAAGTTTTATCAAAAAACAGGCCTTTCTAATGGAGCATTGGACAAAGGAGAGAATCTTGGAAGTGATAAATGTGAGAAAATATACTACGCCTTCCCTGATATTAACATTGTATGGCTTCTAACCGGTCGTGGTGAGATGCTAATCAATGAGAAATCTGATGTCGTAACGCCTCAGCCAGCAGATAAATCTGTTGAAGCAGTCGTGTACTATAATATGTATAAAGAGAAAGAAGCTAAAGTAGAAGCCCAAGCCGAGCTGATTGGCGAATTGAAGCAAACGATCCGTCAATTAGAGGAACAAGTATTGGGGTTGCAAAATATCCGTTCGGATACGGCTCAGCCCTCCGCTGGATCAGCCAGGACCCGCAAAAGCGGTGTTGCGGGATCGGAAGGTGTCCAGTTTGCGGAGCAGTCTGGATTTGTAGGAGTTAAATAGAATATTAACCGGCTAAAGCCAATAAATAGATACAAAATTATGTCAGAAAAGAAAACAACATCTCCCGCGCCAAAGCGAACTACTCCTAATTTTCAGACGGAGCATGTAGTAAACAAGGGGGAGCTTCCTCGTATGGAACACGCGATTAAAGAGAGAACTTCGCAAACAAAGAAGTAAAAAGCATTGCAAACACAAGCAAACAGCAAAAGCTAATAAGCAAAATCCAAAGAATCATTTTAAACTCTTTGGCTCTTTGTTCATTAGCTTTTTCAGTTTCTTCTATCTTGTGTTGTAGATTTTCTAACTCATACTTTTTAAATGAAGTACATTTGGTGTCTTTGTAATGTTTCAAATCCGTCATTCTTATCAAACTTTTAGGATCACGGCCAATACTATACCCACCTCGCGGTTTCATAATACCGATCAGCATAATACACAGCCCTACGCAAACAGAGGCAAACATATAAGCAATACTTGAAAATAAGAAATCATTTATAGAAATGGCAGTCGTTATTAGGAATGGGCAAACTGCTAAAATAATACCTAATAGCGTATAACATCTATTGGTCAGAGATATGGACACGCTACATAACTCTGATAAGTATTTTTCACCTTGCGAAAAAACAAATTCTGTTGTTTTTTCATCCATGATATTCCACATATCATCTGGCATCAACCATGGTTCCTGCACACACTCTTCTTTAGCCATTGTCCCTTTTTCCATATCACACACCTATTTAATGCTTATTCAACCTCAAATATAACTAAGAATATTGATATTCAAATATTTAATCATTAACAAAGTGCTTTTGTATCATACAATATAAAGTATTAACTATCATGTAAAACGCATATTTCCAACATAACACCATATATAAAAGAAAATATATATCCTTCTATCACAGTTTTGATCCCTATATTTTGTAACCCCATTTGTAACCCCATTTGTAACCCCAAATCGTAAAACAGGCACTTTTCTATATATTTTCATTCGAAACACGATCATACAACAGTCAATCCCATTAATGGCTAAGCTCATTGATGTTTCGGCATGGCCAATATATCAGAATCATATTTTAAACTTCATTTCGGGCAGAATCTTTGTAAATACCAGAATGCCCAATAAGGCCGCATAACCTTCACGTAAACAAACAAAAAACCCTAAACACTATAATGGTATTTAGGGATGCACCAATAGCCTCAAAGGGCTTATATGGAATTTCTTTTGATAAACGATATTTATACCGTATCTTTACTCAAGATTCAGATTGGAAACGAATGCTATATTAAAATTCAATATCCTTTTTCGTCTTTTTACCGCCTTTAAATTAAAATCAGATTCGCTTGAATTAACTTTTCGTTCTGGACTGCCTATTTATAACTTGCTGTCTGTTATATATTTATCATTATTGTTATACACATTTGGTTTTATCCCCCATACAGATAAACAACCATTTCTTTTGCCGCACGATCTATATATTCACGTTTACCGGTTGCATGGTAGGCTTGTGCCTGAACGATCGTAATCATAAACATATCATCGATCCAGAGGCGGGTTTGCCAGGATAAACCTTTGTCGGCCCAAGCTTTTTCTTCCGGTGTAGCACCGGCCGGCAAAGTCCACTGCGTATCGGCATACGGCATACCGAGTTCCAGATACTTTTTATCGTTCGTCACTTTATAAAATTCAAGAGGCAGACATCCGAACATATTCAAATCCACATGGTTCATAATAGGCTGATATGATTTTTCTGTCGTAAAAAGCAGATCAAAACGATCCTGAAGTTGCTTCACCAGCTTTTTATCTCCAGCCGCCTCTGCATATCTTAACGCTCCGTACCAGGTGCAAACCTCGGCATAATGAATCCATTTGCCTCCATGCAACATATGTTTGGAAGGAATAAAACGCTGGCTTAAAATCGTTCCGACTTTTTGAGGAGAACACTCCGCAGGCAAGTCCTTAAAATAATCTTTCTGCGCACTCACAGATTGTGCTGAAAACATAAACAGGCATATAGCCGCAAAAAACTGAATAATGTACTTCATGGTCTAAATTTAAAATAATCAGTTAATAATCAAAGAATCGGTTACAAATATAGGACATTACCAACAAAAGATCAAAAAATATTGATTACTCCTTTTATGATTAAAATCTTAATATAAAAAAGAATCATGAGACCTATAGAAATCCATATCTTCTCAAAAAGTTATCCGTCAATTTCCGGATTTTATAATAATCATCCGTAAGCAGTTTTCTATATAAGAAGATCGGATGTCCGGCACCTTCAAAGAGATGAAGTTCACAATCTACTCCATTTTGCAAAAGCTTATCCCGGTAGGATTCGACGGCTTTGACCGATACGATAGGATCCTTCGTGCCAAGCAATATCAGAGTGGAAGGAGTTGCTTTCGATACATGATGGATCGGTGAAATTTTTTCAAAATCCCTTTCGATTTCCGGAAAACCATAGCCTCGCGAAACCATATCTATAACCGGATAATATAACACGGAAAGGTTCGGCCTGTAACCTGCCGGAACAGCCCCATCGCTCCCGATCGTTCCGAGTGCGGCAGCCAAATGACCTCCGGCTGAACCGCCCGCTACGGCAATCTTATCCGGATCAAGCTGATAATCCGAAGCATGGCTACGCAACCAGCATATCGCATCTTTGGCATCCTCGAAACTCTCAAACGGAGTAGAATGATGCAGATATTCTATCCGGTAATCGACCGATATGGCAACCATTCCCTCTGACGCATAATAAGCACATTCGCGATAAAACTGGATTGGAGTGCCTAATTTCCAGCCACCCCCAAAGAAATAGACGATAGCCGGTCGTTTCTCTCCGCCTTTTATATCTTGAGGTTTAAAGATATGGAGTGCTAAAGAATCACCGTTTTCTAAGGTTTTATACCGGGTTATTTCAGGTGAAAAAGTGATTTCAGACGGAGCCAACACTTTCTTTAGAGCATTAAACCAGACAGTAGCCATCTTCTCTGCCCCCTCTTTATTCGGATGAACTTTATCGTAAATCGTATATTTCTTCCAATCAAATCCTTCAGCCTGGTTTACTAAACAGATATGGTCCGAATGCAATTCGGAAACCATTTCCGCTATCTTCTCATTCAACTCCGGAATATAAGAATACTTGGGCAATTTACCACTGGGGATTACTTGGGCAATCAAAATACGAACATTCGGGTTGATCGCCTGTATTTTGTTGATAATAGACTTGTAAGAAGCAATCATTCCAGAAACAGGTTTCTCTTCCGCAAAATGGTTATGCCCAGCATGAAGCAAGACGATATCTGCCGGATAAAGCCGGTAGATACTGTCGATCTTCGACTCTAAAAACTCCACATTCTTGCCGCTGAAACCACAATGACTAAGCGTCCCGATCCGGCATTTACTCTCACGAGGACCGATAAAATCAAACTGATACCCGGCTGTAAACAATTTCTCCCAAAGCGGAAACAAATAGCAAGTGAAGTAATCTGATCCTTCCGTAATGGAATCCCCTAATCCCATTATGGTAAACCGTTCCTGCTTCTTTTCCTGTCCGGCAAGCGTAACCGAATAAGAGAATAAAGAAAAGAATAACAGAAAGAGATAAAGCTGTCTGTATTTCATGATTCTCAGGTTTAAAAGATTTTCATGGGCATGAATTAAAAATCCATCGCCATGGATTTAAAAATGTATGGCGATGGATTTTTTCCCGCTTATTTAACAACAGGCTTATTTTTTAACGTTCCCCCCTCGTTATACTGCTGGTTGTTAGGTAAGCCTTTCTTACCCACTCCCTCTTTCATCAGTCCTTTCAGGTCATTCAGATAAGAACGGTAAACACCCCGGGGAGTGACATGATATTTCTTGCACAGTGAAGCTGCCATTCCAACCACTTCACCCATCATGCCCGTGGTACGCATCACACGGACAGTTCCCAAAGCGACATGCGTAACACTTATATTGCGGCCCGCCATAAACAAATTGTCGACATTGCGGGAATAAAGACAGCGATATGGTATTGGGTAAGGATAAATCTCGATATGCTTAGCGATTGACTTAAACTCCTTATCCGGGAAATTAGCCGTGTTTGCAGGGTCCGGATAATGAAGGTCGATTGTCCATGTTGAGGCGGCAGTTCCATCTTCATGCACCACATGTTTACGGATATCATCCTCCTTCAAGATATAATCCCCCATCAAGCGGCGGGATTCACGTTTGCCCGATACATAAGCCACCCATCCCAATTTTCGGTTACGATATTGAGAGTTTTCCTTCATGCCGTTCTTTAAATAACTCCAGTTCGAATAGACCACCAATAAACCATAATCCCGGATGCGCTCGAAGTCCTTGATCTGGTCATAGTTCATGCCGGTTTCCCAAGTCCACTCACCCATCATCACTTTCTCACTGTTTTTATCGTTAAACTCGACGCCATAGCTGAACGTAGGGAATGGCGACGGTTTCTTATCATCTACAGAATACCATTGGACAGATGCACCCATTGTCATTTTATCAGCCTTTTCCGGCGCTGTGCTCTCGCCAAACTCATCACGGGCCTCACGTCCCATCCGATAATCGGCACCAGCCAGATAACCGATCGTACCATCACCGGTGCAATCTGAAAATAGAGGAGCTTCAAAGCTCTGTTCCTTTCCGGTTTCAATATGTTTAGCTATCACGGAACGGATCTTCTGCCCATCCATCTGCACACCGATGGCGCGATAATTGGAGAATAATGTTATGTTCTTTTCATTGGCAACCAATTCCGACTTTTTATCATCCTCATAATAATCACCCGGTTGCGCATTTCCTCCACGCGTAGGACCAAACTCTTTCTGCAGATTTCCCAATTCCTTATAAGGGCCGGCCTCTATCCGTCCTCCCAAATGAACACGGATTTCAGAACTGTTGTTACCGCCTAATACAGGACGATCATTGATCAGGGCCACTTTACATCCGAGCCGGGCTGCCGAGACTGCGGCACTGATGCCGGCAATACCGCCGCCCACCACAACCAGGTCATACTGTCCGGCAACAGGTGCCTCATCCGGAAGTCCTAATGCTGTCCGGCGGAAAGCATCCAAGCCCTTTATATCTGACGGCGGCACTTTTCCCTCTTCCGTCGTAAAGTAGATTGCATCGCAACGGCCGTCAAAACCGGTCAGGTCATGCAGTTTTATTACTGTTTTCAGGTTCTTTACCGAGACCTTTCCTGCAATCTGCCATATCCAGGCACTACCTTCTGCTCCTAACGGAGAGGTCATCTTCTTTCCTCCGACCGACAAACTGAATTTCCCGGGACCTTCTCCTTTTTTCCAGGGAGAGGTCCAGTTATAAGTACGGACATAGACATAATATTCGCCTTTTTCAGGAAAAGCCACTTCCGTATAGGCATCATCCACTGGCACACCCATTCCATGCGCCAACAAATAAGGCGATCCCATCAGATCCATAAACTGCTGGTCAACCACCCAGCCTCCTTTATTGCTGAAACTCTCGGCTTCAACAAACAGGTCTGCAGCCCGGATATGACCTAAGCTGATCAGTAACAATAAAGTAAAAATTACACGAGTTTTCATGATCTTATTATTTATACTCCAACCAAGCGGTAGCCTTCGTATCCGTATCCGATACAAAACGAACCCATCTTGCCTGGAACGATTCAGGTAGTTGTTGAACAAATTTTTCTCCCGGTTTAACAGTATAGGAAGCATAATCCATCCAATCGCCATTTCCGGTAGGATCGACCTCAACCGTTATAACTACATTTTTATCGGACTGGTGTGAAAGCGACAGTTCCTTTTTATCGTAGAACGCGATCAAGTAAGGATCGGATGCAACACCGGCTTGCACATTTGTATCTTTCCAAGGACCACCCTGTCCTACCGGTTTACCCAAAGACCACAAATCATCGATGACACCCACCCAAACAGCGGCTTTTCCATCATCCGAGATGACTATATGCGGATTGTCCTTGCCTTCTTCAGGAGTCACGCCTGTCAAAAGAAGCATCCCCCGATAGGAAGCATAATCATTTATGCGGAAATTATGAGATGATACCGGACGGATCTTGGCATAACCATCCGCATTTTCGGCGGGAAGTTCATAGAATGTCCCCATACAAGAGAATAAGTCGCGCTCCGTCGCCACTTCACGGCAAATACGAAGGACTCCTTGTTCCGTCAGATTCTTATACTGTTCATTTCCTAAAGGCAAACGCCAGCGGCGGCCCAAATCATCGACTACCAGGACGGAACCTTCTTCTATTGAAAGAACTTGTTGGGGTATCGCAAATTTACTGCGAATGAAATCGGCTGTCTTGGCATCATCCTTCCGAATCAATTCCAACTTATCTCCCATTTCATAATAACCGGTTTCCGAAACTTTACCGTCAACCGTCGTATTGGCCAATAGCCCTAACACGCGGCGATCATCGCCCAATCCGTACAGCAGGCCACCGGTTGTTTTATCCTTGTCCACAGAAGTCAGGCCGTTATAAATCGGAGCGGGAGACATAGCGCGATTATCTGAAGATGTATAAGAGAATGTAGCCGTCGCCATTGTATTCTTATCCGCCTTTACACGAATCCATTCACCTTTTTCCATCGCACCAAAGGGGACAGATGCCGCTTTACCCGGACTGACTGTTACCGATTTCAAAGTCTTCCACCGGTTATTTCCGGATTCATCCACTTCGAACGTAAAAGTAACAGGTTGTTTCCCTTCGTTCTTCACCCATCCGCAACGATTCGCCCAACCGCTGAACAAAAACGGTTCGGATGTTTCATTCGCCTTTACGCTTTCCCGGGCCCAAACAGCACCTTCAGCCGTAGCAGGTCCTAACTCATCCGGTTTAGCCAAAGATGTAAACCACAGATTCGAATTTGACTGTCCAGGACCCTCTATATTGCCTTTTGCCTTCCGTTTGTTCAGAAATTCTTTTTGAGCCGAGTCATCACAACCGAAAACCAACTGATCGTTCCAACGGGTAAAATCACCAATCACCTTCAAATAAGCAGAACGGGGACGAATTCCGGCAGAGTTATCCGCTGTAAACGTTCCGGGAAAATGCCAGAACATCCCATGCATCGTCATCAGATAGTCCGGAGCCATATCGGTCCCCACATTCCGGATACGCGGCCATTCCGTATTCCAACCATGTGCCCCGTCGTAGCTATGACTGGCCTTTGGCAAGCGGTAGAAAGACCATCCTTTTTTAGCGTCGCGCACTCCCAGGAGAATCGATTTATAGTCCCAGCCCGTAGCCCAAACCGGGTCTGTTTCCGGATTTGCATTTCCATAAATTCCACCCGGACCGGTCACTTCCACGAATTGATTCCGGCGTACGGTTTTCCAGTCCTTGCCATCCCATTCTGCCAGAACACCTGCTTCCACATCAAATTTTCGTAAAGCTTCTTGCGTTCCTTCTCCATTATTCGTGTAAAACATAAAGCCTTGTCCGGAATATAAGCCTTTGCCATGAACACCCGGCAGCAAGTCGTTTATAGGCCCTGCATCCGTATCGTTCTTTTTCTGCTGCTTATTATTTCCGTCTTGATACAATTCTTTTACTTCCAGCGTGTTTACGTCTACCTCATAAAAGCCCTCCTCCATCGTTCCATAATAGATCTTATTCGCAGGATCTGTCAGATGACGGGCATTGCCGGTATGGCGGCCTGGCATGACTGTATAGGGAATAACCCGTACTTTACCTGTCTGATCAATGGCATACGGGCCGATGAACAGTTGATTGCTTTCCTTATGGATCATGCGGTTGGCAGGAGTTCCTCCGATACTTTCATCACGGACAATTTGCTGGTAGTCGGGCGTTACTTCATATAATTTATCAGACGAGCCATTGGGCAGGTGAGGACCATAAGTAATCACCCACAATCGGTCAGCCCAGGGCACAACAGCACCGGTACCGCATTCGCCTTCGTTATTGTAATAGGCTAAACGGGGATAAATGCCGGAAATAGAGTCCGGCACATTCTTTACGTCTCTCTGTGCTGTACATCCCATTAGAGAACAGACTGACATTAATCCAATTATATTGTTCAGTTTCATTTCTTTTCAATATTTTGCCAAATATAGTTATAATAAGGGCTCCTCATACTCTATATGACGATATAAACAGAGGAGCCCCAATCTCAATTACCATTTCGGATTTTGTGACAGATTATCATTGATAAGTCTGTCTGCAGCAGGTATCGGCCATAAATAGTCACGACTTTCATCGAATTTACGTTCTGTTGCCACAGTAATATAACCTTTTTTCGCCATTTCGCTTAAATCAGCAATACCGTCTTCATCAATCTGAGGAATACCACCTATCGGATAGTTACCATCTTTCCAGTTCTGAATCAACTGCTTGTATTCAGCAGACACCGAACTTTCATCCCCATCCCAAGAGGTATTGCCGGACCACGCACGATTCAAGAAATAAATTGGACGATTCAATACTTTACCAGCAATCTTCCAACGAATCAAATCGCTATAACGGTGGCCTTCCCAAGCCATTTCAATGAAACGTTCGGTACGGATAACCGTACGTAACTGCTGCTGTGAACCTTCCGTTACTCGCGGATACTCAAGACCTGTTCCATTATAAGCTCTTTCCCGCAATTTATTAATCGTTGCATCCAGCACCTCTTGGCTACACTGGTTCATCTCATTCATCGCTTCAGCATACATCAGCAAGACATCACCGTAACGCAGCATCGGATAAGTAGTCGGTGCACCTGCTTTACCATTTTCCAGGAATGATTCATCAACATATTTTTTAAATAGCAAGCCTGTGTACGAAGCATGTTCCGCTCTTGCTTTTGAATCGTTATTTCCCACTTGTGCACCATCGGAAATTCTCTGAACGGTTGTTTTAACAGGAGATGGAGAATATTCATACCCCAACCACTTATAATCGTTCGGATCATACGTTCCGTCCAATACACTCTTGTTGTACGCTGTTGCAAACGGAACAATCGTCATCGCCATACGCGGATCCCTATTCTCAAAAAAATCTTTCGGGTTGTAAAGTGGAGATTCATCGATCGGTTTACCGTCAATGCAAGGATAAGCACAAACCAATTCATAAGACGGAGCCTTCTGACCGCCCCATCCGCCTGAAAGACGAGAAATACAATTCAAGACATCAGATGCAGCCCAATAATACTTCTTCAACGTCACATCTCCACGGAAGAAGAAAATCCATTCGTCAGACCAAGAGGCTGTAAATAAATCCTGATAGTTGTCATGCAGTTTATACACATTCAAATCCATACAATTCTTGGCAGCAGTAGCAGCGGTAGCATAATCTTCATTATAAATAGCAATCCTCGCCTTAAATGCATAAGCAGCCCCTTTCGTAGCACGCTGGATGCCGGGATAACTGTTCGGTAAACGTTCCGCAGCCTTGTCCAAGCATTCATAGCTGTAAGCTAATACATCGGCTTTCGGAGAGCGGGAAGCGGTATAAGCCTCATCCAAACTCATACCCACCTTATCCAGGATCGCATCCCCCCAATGAAAAGCCAACATACCGTAAGCATGTCCCAAATAGAAATAAGCTTCACCTTCATATTGGGCTATATCCTTTTCCGAAACGCCCATAGCACGTGCCCGATCCATATTATTGATTATGCGTAAAGCACGGGCAATGCCTTTATAATAGTTTTCCCAGCGTTTGGCAATCGTTCCGTTTTCAGAAGTCAACGTACCATTATTCACCTCCGATGTTTCATTTCGGGCAGTTACATCATCTCCCCATTTCATATCGTCAATCGGGAAAAAATCCGTACGATAGAAATCATTCAAGGACATCTCTATTTCTGCTTGAGAAGAATACCAGTTCTCACTCGACCCTTCAGAAAGAGGATTCAAATTAAGATCGACACACGACATAAGCATGAACAGAGAAGCAGTACATATAGAAAATTTTATCTGTTTCATATCACTATAAATTTAAAATTTAACATTTGCGCCAAATGTAAAAGACGTGGATATAAAGTCGGAACTTGCGCCTATTTCCGGATCCCATCCCTTAGGATAATGACTGATAGCAGGAAGATCATTTATTGTTGCATATATCCGAAGCCCTCTGATGAAACACTTATCCACAAGTTTCTGCGGCAACGAATATCCCAATGTAATATTCTTAACACGGAAATAAGCTCCGTTGAACAACCAATAATCAGATCCGGTATAAGTATTGGTAGTATTGGTATATGTAAGACGAGGATATTTGGCATTCCGGTTTTGATCATCCGAATTATGCTGACTCCAATAATTACCCAATACAAGAGAAGGTACCGCACCCCATTGTTCTTTCAACGGTTGAATCCAAGCAGAATTAAAAAGAACATTCTGATGTCCCACGCCTTGGAAAGAAAGTGAGAAGTCCCAATCCTTCCAACCTAAGAAAAGATTACCACCAAACTGAAACTCCGGCAAGGAATTTCCTAAACGAACTTTATCATCCGAATTGATAACACCATCCCCATTCACATCGACATATTTAATATGACCAGCCTTATCGTTAGCAGTGAGTGTCGGATACTTGTTTCCTTCCGAATCATACAAATCAGCATCAGTGATAAACAGACCATCGGTCTTATACATAAACCACTCATAATAATAAGAATCTTCTTCATAAATCTTATTACCATCTATAGTCCTTCTGTCTCCTAAATATCCCATTTTCGAACGATAATCGGACAGATTAAAGGATACGCCATAAGAAATCTCACCAATCTGGTCACGCCAACTTGCTTCAAGTTCCCAACCGTGAGTATACATATCACCTGCATTTTGCTTCGGAGCAGAGAATCCTGCATAAGAAGGGAATCCCAAAGTCAAAAGCATATCGGATGTTTTCTTATAATAATAGTCACCTGTCAAACTCAGACGATTATTTAACAAAGTAATATCGACACCAATATCATAAGTCGTCGTTGTTTCCCACGTAATATCGCTAAATGCATAATTATATTGTGCAGCATTCTGTACAGCGGTCACCGATTGGGAACCCTTGTCATACATATAACTGTTTCCGAAATTGATAGCTGCCTGATACGGAAATTCCGCATCGCTAATACGCTCATTACCCAATGAACCAATAGAAGCGCGTACTTTCAAATAATCTATCCATTTATTTTTAGGAAACCAAGATTCATTTGAAGCTACCCAACCCGCCGATACAGAAGGGAAAACACCCCAACGATAAGCAGATGCAAAACGAGAAGAGGCATCTGCACGGACATTCGCCTGTAACATATAACGGCTCTTGTATGAATACATAGCTCGCCCGAAAACGGATTGATAAGCATTGTGACCTGCATTACCTGAATTATACTGGTAATCTTCCGGTCCAAGATTCAAATAGGGATAAGTATCCAATTCATAATTATTTCTTGATGCACCCAGATTTTCCCATTTATATTTATAACCTTCATATCCGACCATTGCATTCAAGGAATGCTCATTCCATTTGTTCTGATAATTAGCATAGAACTGATAGGTACGGCTTTGTGTCATATTTCGTGTTTCATTAAGAGATGTAGTTTTATTGCTTTGTGCAGCAATGGAGCTTCCATCCTCATAATATACATTCACTGCTTTTGCAAATTTTTTCCCTGTTTCAAACGAATATCGAGGAGCAAAAACAGCCGTAAGCGTCAATCCCTTGACCGGAGTCAAATCCAGTTGTGCCTTTCCTCCAAATTTATAATAATTCTTTCTGTCGGTCCCCCCCTCATTGAGCATCGCCAATGGATTGGCCCCAGATTTCACATCTGCATAGTTTCCGTCTACCCAATAAGGATTGTAGTAGGGAGAGGTCAAATAAGCCCAATAAACAGGATTGATAGTTGCAGGGGATAAACTCTTCGAAGTAGAAAAATCGACATCAATATTGGCCCGAATCCAAGAATTGATTTTATAATCATTATTAACACGGCCAGCATACCGTTCATACGATTTATTCGCATAATACCCGTCTGCCGTCTGATAATTGAACGAAAACTTGGACTGCAACTTATCCGTACCGCCTGAAACGTTAAAGTTATGCTGTTGATGAGAAGTCGTATTCTTCAACAGTAAATCGACCCAATCCGTATTCGGATAATGATAAGGATCAGTTGCATTGTTAGCCATCCAAGAATTAATGGTTTCCTGCGAATATTGCGAATAAGGATTAGACGCACCATCGTTCCACTTAATCTCATTCTGAACATTCATCCAATCGATCACATTTCCATTGGTCGGCCGTGCAGTCGGTTTGTCTATGGAATATTCATAATTGTAGTCTAAATTGAATTTATTTTCCTTGGCCCTCTTAGTCGTAATCAAGATGACACCAGCCGCAGCACGAGACCCGTAAATAGAAGCCGAAGCAGCATCTTTCAAAACACTCATGGTTTCTACATCCGAAGCTACGACATCATTCAACGAACCTGGCACACCGTCAATTATAACAAGAGGATCATTATTGGAAAGTGTCGTCACACCACGAACACGTATCGTTGCCGAACTACCAGGACCTCCGGAAGAACGCGTTACCTCCACACCCGAAATCTGCCCCTGCATAGCCGTAGATAACATTTGAGTAGAACGTTCTGTTAAAGAAGCTCCTTTGACACTGGATATCGGACCGGTCAAATCTCCTTTACGCGCCGAACCATAACCGATTACGACTACTTCATCCAACAATTCCGCATCTTCCTTCATGGTTATAGATACGGATGTTTTATTTTTTACAGATATTTCACTCTGAATATATCCGATATAGGAAACTATTAATGTTGCATCTGATGCAACATTAAGGGAGAACCTCCCTTAATGTTGCATCTGATGCAACATTAAGGGAGAACCTCCCTTCCGCATCCGTAATCGTTCCATTCGTTGTTCCTTTCTCAACCACATTGGCACCAATAACAGGCAGGCCGGATTCATCAAAGACAACTCCCGTTATCCTCTTCTGGTTCTGTTGAGCACTCGCAAGGGATGATGTTTCCGAAGCCTTGATCAACACTTGGCGATCAATGATCTGATACCTGTAGCCCGTGTTTCTAAGCACTTGGTCCAACACATCTTCCAAAGATGCATTTCTAACATTCACGCTTGCAGTCCGGTTGACATTCACACGATTGTCATTAAAGAAAAATGTAAACTCACTGCTTTTTTCAATTTCCCGAAGGATTTCAATGATACTGCTGTTTTGTTTATTGATCGACACCTTGTAGCCCTGCGCATAGGTTGAGGCAGAAATACAGCATGCGACTCCCAACAAAAATAAGGCTGTGATCTTCATAATACGCTTTGTTTTTCTAAATAACGGGACATAATAATCCCTGTCACTGTTTTTTTTCATAACTTTGTATAGTTTTTGATGAATAATAAATGCAAGTCTTTGGCTTGGACTCCTTTATGACATGCATTTTTGAAAACTCACTGATTGGAAGGTGCTTGCCGGCATCTTCCAATTTTTTTGTAGGCTAACTCTTTTTTATCCCATAAGCATCAGAATTAAGTTGTTTATAATATGTTATTTTAAAGTCAGTATATAATCACCACTCTCCATTTGCGTATATATCAAAGGAGAAGAAGCTTTTATCATATAAAGTATCCGATCCAGCGACTCGTCCCTCACCTTAAAAGTAAACCGGTACTTTTCTGCCAAATCCTTCTGGCACATCACTTTTCGTCCATACCATTGTTCAAGGCGCGGGATTATCATGGTAAGCTTTTCATTTTCGAAACTCAACATTTTCTGCTTACGCCAAGCTGTATATTTATCAGCATTGACAGCCTGTTTCATGACTTCACCTGTTTGTCTATCCAATACGAGCTTTTCATCGGGAGAAACCAGATATTCTTTCACCCTTTTGGTTCCCTTATCAGAAATACCGACTTTGATTTTCCCGTTTAATAGAATTGTTTCTATTTTATTATCCATTTCATAGCTAAACAACTCGAACGCCGTACCCAATGCCTGTACGCTCATGTCTTCCGTACGAACAATAAAAGGTTTCTCACGATTCTTGGCCACATCGAAAAAAGCTTGCCCATTCAACGTTACCTCACGCGTTTTACCAGAGAAACTGGCCGGATAAGTCAAACGGCTGCCAGGTCCCATCTGTACTTTCGTTCCATCCGGCAAGGAGACAGATTCCATATTCTGGATGCCGGAACTTACGACATACATCGGAACTGTTGTTCTGTCTTGATAAGCGAAATAAGCCGTTCCCGCCACTCCCAACACCAGCAATACGGACGCAACCAAACTATATATTTTATAAAACACAACCTTTCTGCCTTCTGCATGCTGCCAGGAAACTCTGCAAATATTCCGCCAGATAGACGGTTCGTCCGGACGATCCCTTTCGATAACATCGGGGGCGCTGTCCCACTGCCGCTCCATCTGTCGTGTCACCCGCCGGGACGATTGTAATGCAATCCGCTCCTCTTCGGTCAACGCATCCTGCATCAGTTTCCTAAGTATATATTTTTTATCTTCGTATTCCATTTTTAATTGCCTTACATATATAAATACACACAAAATGCTCCTTCCCCCTATTCAAATATAATATTTTTTCTACAATTATTCTCTATCTCTACAAAACGGCATTAAATTAAGCCCAACCTCCGGGGACTTATTGTAAAAAACGCATTGAAACACTTTGAAAAAAGAGAAAACAGCCTTCCTGTAAAGTTTGCCAAATTCAAAAAAAGAGTTAATAAATTGGATTTTTATCGTGAAGTACGCAAAGAATTTCCATTACGACCGTCCTAATTGCCATCGTGACCGTCCTAATGGGTAGTGCACTCGGCACCTCGCGAAGATTATGACGGTCGTAATGGCGATGAGGACGGTCATAATAGAAATAAGGTACCGGATTCTCCCGAAACAACCCCTATTTCCTTGCCATATTCACGTATCGTCCCCTGTATCTTTTCAAATATTCGATTCTCCGAGAGTTAAGGTTTGACGAATTGTAAGGAAGATTGGAATATGAATGGATAAATGCGATGCAATTTATATGAACCCGGCAGCCTGTCAGCCAATATGTCAAGAAAAACGCAGTTTATCCGGATAAAAGACAAAACAAAATCGCATGCTTTTTCTCTTGAAATAGAAAAAGCATGGGGTTATTGTAAAAAGCTCATATAAAAAGAAGAAGTAAAGTGATATTTCTTTTCAAATATTTGAGGGCTTCGCTAATTTGATTTTCAACTGTTTTTTCTGAAATATCCAACAAGAGCGCTATCTCTTTGTAGCTCTTTTGTTCTTTGCGGCTCAAGTTAAAAATCTCACGGCGGCGTGGAGGCAATTCATCGATCAGGCGATCTATATATTCTTGCAGATTATTGGCTTCAATCTCTTCTTCCACATCATAAGGTTCTTCCAAGGCGGCAAGAACCGTCACTTTATAAAAATCTTCATTCAAGCTTTTACGGTGCTGGTTAAAAATCAGGTTCCGGGTAATAATAAACAAGAGGCCTTTGAAATGGTCATCCGCACGTAGAAACTCGCGCGTTTCCCATACTTTGATAAAAACTTCCTGCACCACCTCTTCGGCAGCATCGACACTGGTCAGATAAAGGCGGCTAAAATTATAGACCTGTTTCCAATATTGTTTATATAGAGCAGTAAATGCATCTTTACTGCTCTGTTTCAATAATAATATCAGTTCCTTTTCCTCCATCATTCCTTTTATCTATGGAACAAATGTATTAAAAAAGTTGACAGTTAACAAGTAACTGACAACTTTTGCTTTTTTTAGTGGTTTGTTCCTTCAAAGAGGTCGTGATCCTCTTTCTTTTGAGAACTCTTAACCTTAAAGTTATTAAATGTATAGCTGACCGTAAGCGTAATCAAGGGATAGCTGGGACGGATACGCGTGATGGATTGCAAGTCGGATGTAATGATCTTGCTCACATAGCGAGCGGAGTTGAAAACATCTCGAAAGGCAAGTGTCGCCGACAGTTTACGTTTCATCAACTGCTGGCGGACGGCCAGATTCACATACCAGAAGGCATCCGTACGTCCCTGTGTCGTCACAGAAGGACCGACAAAGTTTCCATCTACCTGGACACGGGTATATTTCAAAACATCGAAAGAGTTGTTCCACATGATATCGTAGTTCGTACTCGTCTCGTTCTCGCCACCGGTCTTATACTGGTTCTTCACTTTATAGTGATACAGGCTTCCGTTCAGGTTCACATTCCACCAGCGGGTAAGCTGAACCTGTCCGCTCAGTTCGATACCGGTCGAATAATCATGCCCGACGTTTGCCATTGAATCCAACGTAACACCCGCCTCATAAGGGACGCGCAGACGTTCTATCTTGTCCTTGCGGCTCCGGTGGAACACAGTGGCGGAAACCGTGTGTTCGCCTATGTTCTTTTTATAATTCAGCTCGAAAGAATTGATATATTCCGAACGGATATCCGGGTTACCGATTTCCGCCGAATAAAAATCACGATAAGTGATATACGGCTCCATAAAGAACAGTTCCGGACGGGTTATACGGCGCGAATAAGACGCCAGCAGCTTATGTTCTTTCGGGAAAGTATAGCCTAAGTGGACGGAAGGGAAGAACTCGAACTTATTATATGTACGGTCTTTTCCGGGAATCGAACTGCGCAAGACACGGTGCGTATGCTCGCCGCGCACACCGGCCTGGAAGTCAAACGATTTATAGCTATCGGCAACAATACCATAAATCGAGTTGATGCCATGCTGGAAATAGAAGGTATTATAAATATCATCCCGGTTATAAAACTCTTGCTTCACCGGGTCCCAGAAATGCATCGTGTAATCTCCGTCTTCCAGGTAAGAGAAATACTGGTAACCGCCTTCTATACGGCCCGTTTTGCTATAAGGATAAATATAATCCAGATTACCGCGCACGGTCCAGCGGTGTTCGTCTTCCCAGGCGCGATGTCCCTTTTCCCGCTCGTTGTTTTTGTTGAAGAGGTCGCTCTGGAAATACTCCAGGGCATTACCTCCGTATTTGAGGTAGAAACTACCGGTCAACTGATGTCCCTTGTCATTGAATTTATGGTCGAACCCGACGGTTCCCAGAAAATAGGTTTCATGTATATCGTAATCGTCACGGCTGTAATAATCACCCTCGCCGAATGTCGTCCCGTCCGCCGAACGCTTTTCCCTGTAATCCAGGTCGCCGTTGCGGGTACGGCCGCCATAACCGCCTTCCAGGTCGACATTGAACGTTGTTTGAGGAAGGGAATACATCCAGCCGGCCTTCAGCGAATAATTGAAGTTATTACTTTTACGCGGTCCGTTGGAATGGGAAGTCGTAGCCGTATCCGAAATAATGGTTGTCTTTTCCTGGTCGAAATCACTCTTACGCAAGCGTTCGCTCCAAACCCCGCCGAAATACCAACGGGACGCCTTATTCTGTTGTGACAGCAGGAAATCGACTCCACGAGACAAGACGGTGCTACCCGTCAGGTTCACCATTCCACTGAATCCATCCTGGACATGCTTCTTCGTGACAATATTAATGATTCCCACATCTCCGCCTGTATCATGCCGGGCGGAAGGGGTCGTGATAATTTCTATATTCTCGATGTGTCCTGCCGGAATCTGCTCCAGAGCCTGGGTGCCGCTGAACACACTCGGCTTGCCGTCTATATAAACCGTAAAACCGGAACTACCACGGAAGCTTACTTCGCCCTCCGCATCTACACGTATCGAGGGCGTATTTTCCAAAATATCGACAGCCGAACCGCCTCCGGCAAGCAGATTGGACGAAGCCTCGATGACTTTCTTGTCCAACTTGTAAATAACCTGCTTTTTCTGTGCGACAACTTCGACTTCCGCCAATCCCACTTCCAGAGGTTTCATGGAGATAACTCCCAAATCCATCATCTCAGAAGAGGATTTCAATTCGATATTCGGACGATTATACAAGTCGTAACCGACCAGTCGCACCAACAAGTGGTACTTTCCGTCTTTCACATCCGCAATGCGGAAACTTCCATCGGCTTCAGGCAAAGTCTGGTACGCCGGATTCACCTCTCCCTCACGGAAAAGGAACACATCTGCAAAATCAATCGGCTGATTGTTATTGGCATCAACTATTTTTCCTTTTATACGGAAGCCCGGAGCCGCCATGACTGAATAGTTAACACACAATAAGGTCAACAGGAGATAAAAACACTTCTTCATCTTTTTACATTACATTGGTTTGTCAACAACGTCGCGAAGATAAAACATTCATCTGTACAAAGCAATTATTACTGATGCTAATTATCTCCAAATGAATATATCCCGTATATTTGCAAGCAACAAATCCCAATTAAATTATGACCTCGACAAAAAGAATTATTATCATAGGAGCGACCTCCGGAATCGGAAATGAAGTCGCCCGATTATATATCAAACAAGGGTGGCGTATCGGTGTGGCCGGACGGCGCCTGGAACGGCTGGAAGAACTCCACGCGGAGGCACCCGACCAGATTGAAACCATACAACTGGATGTCACCTGCCCAGACGCTCCGGAACGTCTGGCGGAGCTGATCCGCAAAGTGGGCGGAATGGATGTTTTCCTGCTCAGCTCCGGCGTCGGAAGCCAGAACCGGGCGTTGAACCCGGAAATAGAATTGGCGACTGTGCAAACAAATACGGTCGGTTTTACCCGGATGGTTACGGCGGCATACGGCTATTTCAAGGAACACGGCGGAGGACAATTGGCCGTAATCAGTTCCATTGCCGGAACAAAAGGGTTGGGTGCGGCTCCCTCCTATTCCGCGACGAAACGCTATCAGAACACTTACATCGAAGCCCTCGACCAGCTGGCACGGATGGAGAAACTTCCGATCGTACTCACCGATATCCGTCCCGGTTTCGTCAAGACCGATTTATTGAAGAATGACAAATATCCGATGCTGATGTCACCGGAATATGTTGCCCGGAAAATTGTGAAAGCGATCGGACGGAAGAAGCGCCATGCCGTTATCGATTGGAAATATGCCATTCTGGTATTCTTCTGGAAGCTGATTCCCGGCTTTATATGGAGACGGTTGCCTATCCACAATTGACACTCCGCAGATTCAAGCCATAAACAGAGGATAAAAACAAATTATTTTTAAAAACTATGCAATTCAGGTATTGCATAATACTAAAAAGTTTTTTAACTTTGCGAAAGTAGCCTTACAATGTAAGGCACATATTAATTAAACAAACTATTCCTAAGGTTTAAGGTATTAGTCATTTCAGTTTGTTCGTTTTGATAAACTGATATAGTATAACCTCATCTACATGTGAATGTGGATGAGGTTTTTTTTGGAACAAGGATTACCGGGATCATACCGAACGAAAGCACGCGGATAGATATAAAAAAAGTCCATACAATTAGTATTTAAACTAATCATATGGACTATTCATGTACGCAGGATGAGACTTGAACTCACACGCCGTAACCGGCACTACCCCCTCAAAGTAGCGTGTCTACCAATTCCACCACCTGCGCGAGAAAGGGTGCCCAGAACAGGACTCGAACCTGCATGCCTCTCGACACACGCACCTGAAACGTGCGCGTCTACCAATTCCGCCACCTGGGCCTTTCTTCAATACATTAAAAAAGCGGTCTCATACCGCCTTGTTACCGATTGGAGCGGAAGACGGGACTCGAACCCGCGACCCTAACCTTGGCAAGGTTATGCTCTACCAACTGAGCTACTTCCGCGATAACGGGTGCAAAGATAGAGGTATTTTTTTATTCTCCAAAACCTGACTGCACTTTTTTCATGCTATTTTTGCAGTTCACACCCGCTCAAAATCATATCTTACTTTAGTCCAGTCGCTTCCATCCACATATTAGCCATCAGCTGGCGGCCGGGTAAATCAGGATGTACACCGTCATTCGACCAATAACGTGCCGGCGCCAACTTAACTGCGGCATCAAAACCGGCTTGGAAAGGTACGAATACGGTATTAAATTCGCCGGACAGTTTACGGGCTGACTTACGGAACTCGTCGAACATCGGATACCATCTGGAATCTTCTATCGCAGCACCATCACGCAAAGTGAAAGGTTCGCAAAGGACTATCTGAGTATTCGGCAGCTTCTCTTTCGTATATTTCAAAAGAGCGCGCAGATCGTTTTCGTATGTCTCGACAGTTCCTTTATATCCGTGTGTCAACGTATGCCAATAGTCGTTCACACCGATCAGGATGCTCAATACATCGGGCTGGAAAGCCAGACAATCCAACTCCCAACGATCACGAAGTTCATACACCTTATTCCCGCTGATACCGCGATTATAAATCTTAGGCTGCAGGGCAGCTTCTTTCTCCAGCAATTGTGTCGCTGTAAAAAGCACGTAGCCGCTACCAAACTGTTCTATCGTATTGCAACGTTTACTATTCTTATCACGACCGCAGTCGGTGATGGAATCGCCCTGGAACAGGATCACACAATCTTTTTTCAGGTTGATCTTCGGAGCATGCACAGATGTATTTTCTTGTACGGCAGCTTTTGCGATCTCGGGGATCATCAGGGCGCTGAACCCTGCCAATGCTCCCTTTTTCAGGAAGTCTCTTCTGGAATTTTTCATGGGTAGAAATAAGTTTATTTTATTACATTGATTGAATTAAATACAAAGATAGAACTTTAATAAAAAAACTTGTACACAAATACAGGCTTTTATATCCTGGCAATCAGTTCACGGACGAGTGTCGTCATAACCGCAGCCGCTTTATTGGCCGCCACAATCACGTCCGCGCCGTCATTGACAAAGTCATCGGCAAAATGATAACCTTCGTTTGTAATGACAGACATACCGAACACGCGCAGGCCGGCATGACGGGCCACGATTACTTCCGGAACGGTGCTCATTCCGATCGCATCGCCTCCTACCCGGCCGTAAAAAGCATACTCGGACGGCGTCTCGAAAGAAGGACCGGTCAGGCCGACATACACGCCTTTCTTCAACGGAATATCGAGGGAAGAGGCGATCTCTTCGACAAGCCGGATAAACTCGCGGTCATACGCGCGCGTCATATCCGGGAAACGGGTTCCGAACTGTTCATTGTTCGGGCCGATCAGCGGATTAGGCATCATATTGATATGATCGCGTATAATCATCAGGTCGCCCACTTTGAACGTATTATTGATACCGCCGGCAGCATTGGAAACCAGGAGATTCTTTACGCCGAGCAATTTCATCACCCGGACGGGGAATGTCACCTGCTGCATCGTGTAGCCTTCATAATAATGAAAACGTCCCTGCATGGCAAGCACTTGCTTACCGCCTAATTTGCCGCAGATAAAGTTACCCTTATGTCCCGTTGCCGTCGAATGCATAAAATGAGGGATCTCGCTGTAAGGGATAACGGTCGCTTCCTCGATCTGATCAGCAAGCGATCCCAGGCCGCTGCCTAAAATAATAGCCGTTTCCGGATTGCCGGTGATACGGGATGCCAGATAGTCGGCTGCTTCCTGATAAAAAGCATTGTCTGTTATATTCATATTCGTTCTAATTTATTTTTCTTTCAGATGAAACTTTTGTTTCCCCGGCAAGAAACTTTAGTTCCATGGGCATGAAACTTTAGTTCCGTGCCTATGAAACTTTATTTCCATGCCTATGGAATTTAAAATGCATGCCTATGGAATCCGGCTTCGATGCTTATGCCTTTCCCACGAGCTTATAGGCCAATCGGGCAGTCTGCTCCATGATTTCATCCTCGCCCGGTACTTTCTTATCCTGCATCAGGATCTTGCCGTTGCAGATAACGGTGTCGATACAACTGCCGTTTGCCGCATAGACCAGATTGGATATAAAATTATGGTTCGGCGTAAAGGCCGGGATATGCAAATCCACCAGACAGAGATCGGCCAGATAACCTTCGGCGATTCGTCCGGCTTTCAGTCCGATAGCCGAAGCGCCGGCTTCTGTCGCCGCCTGGAATATTTCGCCTGCAGGAACCGCTTCCGGATCTTTCCGCCAGGCTTTGCCCAAAAGAGAGGCGAGCTTCATCGCCTCGATCATATCCAAATTGTTGGAAGAAGAGCAGCCGTCAGTCCCTAAAGCGACTGTCACACCGGCTTTCCGCATCTCACTGAATTTAAACTGAATGCCGGAAGCTAACTTCATATTGGATGCCGGGTTATGCACCACCTTGACTCCATGATCTGCCAGCATACTGATCTCGTCATCATCGATATAAAGACCATGTGCGATGATCAGGCGGGGCGAAAGCAGACCTAACTTATGCAAATAGCGAACGGGCGTAAGGCCGAACTGGTTGACCGAGTCTTGCACTTCCCCCTCCGTTTCGGCCAGATGCAGATGGATCGGAACGGCATGTTCCGCAGCAAAGCCATGTATCCATTGCAGCAACTCGCCGGAAACCGTATAGATCGCATGGGGACCGACTGAATATCGGATCCGTTCGCTATACTTGTCAGTCTCGGCAATCAGCCTCTCGTTCTCCCGTTTGCTCCGTTCGGCCAACTCCGGTTTGAAATGGTCAAAGCAGGCTCCCGACAACAGCGTCCGCAAGCCCATTTCTTCCACTGCATCGGCCGTCGCTTCGAATTTATGATACATATCGAAGAAAGTCGTCGTGCCGCTCTTTATCATTTCCAGACAAGCGAGCTTCGCGCCCCAATAAACATCTTCGCGGGTCAACTTGGCTTCATTCGGCCAGATCTTCTGCTCCAACCAGGGCATCAGCGGCATATCGTCTCCGAAACCGCGGAAAAGCGTCATAGCGGCATGCGTATGTGCATTTACCAATCCTGGGATCAAGGCTTTACGCTTCCCGTCGATAACTTGGTCCGCCTGCACTTGCAGGTCTGTTCCTATCTGTTTAATTTCCCTTTCTTCTATATAAACATCTGTCACTGCGTCATTCAACAGGACACCCTTTATCAATATACTCATACGAATTTAGCCTTCATGTTCTTTATCTTTTCATCACGGATACGTCCCAGCAAGCCGGAAAGTTTGTCCCGTTTCACAGCGGCAAAGGCACAACTCTCCTTCACCTCGACAACGCCTAAATCATCCTTTTCCAGTCCTCCTTTTTGAAAAAGGAAGCCGACAACGTCCTTTTTGCTCAACTTATCCCGCTTTCCGCGGTTGATCGTCAGCGTCACCCATTCGGAACGGACCGGTTTCTTTGCCACTTCGGGCAGGAAAAACTCTTCCGGTTCACGGGTGATATATTCGGGGACCGTTTCCTCTTCATTCAAAATCAGGTAAGCGACTCCTTCCGCGTTCATACGGGCGGTACGTCCGTTACGGTGTACATACGCTTCTTCGTTGATCGGAAGATGATAGTGGATTACATTCTTGACTTCGGGAATATCCAGACCGCGGGAAGCTAAATCGGTGGAGATAAAAACAGTAGCGCTTCCGTTACGGAAATGCGACAAAGCGCGTTCACGTTCCGGCTGCTCCATTCCTCCATGAAAATATTCGTTGTCCACACCCATTTCGGTCAGATAATTGCTCACCCGTTCCACCGTCTCACGGAAATTACAGAAGATCAGGGCGGAACCGCCTTTCAGCTCTCCCAACAGTTTATAGAGCGTTTCCAACTTATCTTTCACCGGCGATTTAACTACGCGCAAAGTAAGCCCTTTCGCCTCCTTCACCTCTTTCAGGAAAGACAAACGCACCGGAGCCGTAATTCCGGTAAAAGGTGGAATCTCGACCGCAGCTGTCGCCGAAGTCAAAACCCGGCGGCGGACGCCCGGAAGATGTGCCAGTATCTCTTTCATCTCCGTCAGGAAACCGAGTTCGAGCGACTTGTCGAACTCATCCAGGATCAGCGTACGCACGCTATCCAGATCGATGTTTCCCCGTTCCAGATGATCCACGATACGTCCCGGCGTACCGATCAGAACCGTCGGCGGATGTTCCAGACTTTTCTTCTCCGTGCGGATCGGATGTCCTCCGTAACAACAGTTCACCTTATATCCGGCGCCTAATGAACGGAATACGGTTTCGATCTGCAAAGCCAACTCCCGCGAGGGAGCGATGATGAGCGCCTGTATCTTTTTGTCCTCATCCGTCAGCGTAGTCAGTAACGGCAACAGGAATGCCAGCGTCTTACCCGAGCCTGTCGGACTGAGCAGCACCATGTCTTTTGTCGTTCCGGCGTCCAGCACGGCTTGCTGCATCTCGTTCAGAGCCGCAATGCCGGTATTGGCAAGGGCGCGGGCGATTATTTCGTTATTCGTCATATCAATTGAATCGTTTATAAAATTCAGCTACCGACTCTATCCCTTTGTAGAAGAAATCGAGCGTACAGCTTTCGTTCGGCGAATGGATCGCGTTCTGTTCAAGACCGAAGCCCATCAGGACAGTCTTAATTCCCAACACCTGCTCAAAAGTAGCGATAATAGGAATACTGCCACCGCGACGGACAGCCAGCGGACGTTTTCCAAACGCGACGGCGACCGCCTCTTCGGCAGCCTTATAAGCCGGCATGTCGATCGGACAAACATATCCCTGGCCGCCATGTTTCGGAGTTACTTTCACCTTTACATAAGCGGGTGCCACGTTGGCGATATAATCTTCGAACAGTTTCGAGATCTTGCTGTGATCCTGATGCGGCACCAGGCGACAGGAAACTTTGGCGTATGCCTTGGAAGGAAGAACCGTTTTACTTCCCTCTTCCGTATAACCACCCCAGATACCGCAGATGTCGAACGACGGACGGCAACTGTTGCGCTCCAGTGTAGAATATCCTTTTTCACCAAACAGTTCATCCACGCCGATAGCCGCCTTATATTTCGCTTCGTCAAACGGGATCTGTGCGATCATCTCACGTTCGGCCGATGAGACCTCTTCCACGTCATCGTAAAAGCCGGGAATCGTGATTCGCCCGTCGGCATCAGTAATATCGGCCATTAGTTTGCACAATACATTGACCGGATTGGCAACTGCACCGCCGAAATGGCCGGAATGCAAATCCCGATTAGGTCCTGTCACCTCTATTTCCCAATAAGCCAGTCCGCGGAGACCGGTTGTCAACGAGGGTGTCTCGGCACTGACCATGCTGGTATCGGAAACCAGGATCACGTCGGCTTTCAACAGTTCCTTATGTGTGCGGCAGAAGTCTTCGAGGCTGGGCGAGCCGATCTCTTCTTCTCCTTCAAAGATGAATTTCACATTGCATTTCAACAAGTCCAGATTCAGGGCTGTTTCAAAACCTTTCACCTGCATCATCGCCTGTCCTTTATCATCGTCAGCGCCACGCGCCCAGATGCGGCCATCACGGATTTCCGGTTCGAAAGGCTGGCTCTTCCACAATTCCAGCGGTTCGGCCGGCATCACATCGTAGTGGGCATAAACCAGCACTGTCGAAGCATCCGAAGAAACCATCTTCTCGCCATATACAACCGGATTCCCTTCTGTCGGCATCACCACAGCCTTATCGGCACCAGCTGCCAACAACAGTTCTGTCCAGCGTTTTGCACACGCCTCCATATCAGGCTTATGTTCCTGTTTCGCACTTATCGACGGAATACGGATCAAGGAAAAAAGCTCCTCGATGAAACGATCTTTGTTTGATTCTATGTACGTTTTTACTGACATATTCTATACTGTTTATTTAATTTACTTACTTACAAGATACAAGTATACTACTTTTTCCGCTTATACAAAAACGATTGCCAACGTTCTTCGGCATTTCCCTGGCGAAACATTTCGTAACGGGCCATGATGAAGAGCAGATCGGAAAGGCGGTTTACGAATTGAAGGATTTCCGGCGAAACGGGATCTTTCCTGTTCAAGGTCCAGAGACGGCGTTCGGCACGGCGCATGATCGTGCGGGCCAACTGCAAATGAGCCGAAACCGGCGAGCCGCCCGGCAGGATAAAATAGCCGTTATCTTCCATCTTCGCCGACAGGTCGTCGATCTGTTGCTCACAGAAAGCGACCAGGTCTTCGGACAGGGCGTTCGGATTCTTGTCCCGGATGGCAGAAGGGGTTGCCACGTGCGACATCACCACCATCATCTCCCGTTGTATCTTCCCCAGCAGATCGTGCCACTCGTGTCCGGCGGGAAGCAGCGCACGGACGACGCCTATTTCGGCATTCACCTCGTCCAACGTTCCGTTCGCCTCTATCCGGATGTCGTCCTTATCCACTCGTTCGCCCCCATGAATACCGGTGCGTCCTTTGTCTCCTCCACGTGTATATATCCTCATTTTTATCAATTTTGATAAGTACTGTGACAAATATAAACATTATCTTTGACTATTGTATTTAATCTAATTCTCATGAAAGCAAATCTGATTCCCGCACTCTGCCTGTTATGCTGCATAACGGCAAATGCCAAAGTAAAATTACCGCAATTGTTAAGCGACCATATGGTACTCCAACAGCAGGCCGATGCACGTTTATGGGGAGAAGCGGCCCCCAACAGTACAGTAACGATCCGGGCCTCCTGGACAAACCAGCCCGTTGAAACGAAAGCGGACGCCCAAGGGTTCTGGAACACGGCCATCGGTACGCCGAGCGCAAGTTTCACCCCACAGACACTGACGATCAGCGACGGAGAGCCCGTGACGCTCCACGACGTACTGATCGGCGAAGTATGGTTCTGCTCCGGGCAGTCCAATATGGAAATGCCGTTGAACGGTTTCGACAAATGCCCGATATACGACTCCAACAATGTGATAGCCGACGCCCCGAACCATTCGGGAATCCGGGTCGCCACGATCGAGCGCAAAAGCGCCCTCACCCCGCAAACATACGCAAACGGGGAATGGAAAGAACCGACAACCGAGAATGCGCAATGGTTCAGCGCCACCGGCTACTTTTACGCACTGGCCCTGCAACGGACACTGCAAGTCCCGGTCGGTATCATCAACTGTTCCTGGGGCGGTTCGTGTGTGGAAGGCTGGATGCCGGAAGAGATACTGAAGGACTATAAAGACATCGATCTCAACAAGGCTAAGGAAAAGGAATATAGCTGGACGCATCCGATGATTATGTATAACGCACTGCTCTACCCCTGCCGGAACTATACGATAAAAGGATTCGCCTGGTATCAGGGATGCAGCAACGTAGGACGCGCCGATACATACGCAGACCGCATGGCAACGATGGTCCGTCACTGGCGCTCGATCTGGAAAGAAGGCGATATCCCATTCTATTATGTGGAAATAGCACCTTTTGCCTACAACAACAAACCGGAAGCAATCGACGGCGCCCTGCTCCGCGAAGCCCAGTTCAAGGCACAGGCACTGATCCCTAACAGCGCCATGATCTCGACAAACGATCTGGTCGAACCCTACGAGGCCCCGCAGATTCATCCGCAAAACAAGAAAGACATCGGCGACCGCCTCGCTTATCAGGCTTTAGCCAAAACATACGGCTATAAAGGGATTGTGGCAGACAGCCCGTCCTACAAAGAGATGCAGGCGAACGGAGATAAGATTACCGTCCGTTTCAACCATGCAGAAAAAGGATTCAGCCCGTGGGTCGACATCGAAGGTTTCGAGGTTGCCGGACAGGACAAGGTGTTCCACCCGGCCAAAGCCAAATTTGGTTCCGCCCCGAACGAGATCGTCGTATCATCCCCGAAAGTAAAGAAGCCCGTTGCCGTCCGTTACTGTTTCCGTAACTTCCAACCGGGCAACCTGAAGAACTATCGTAACCTGCCGGTTATTCCTTTCCGTACAGATAGTTGGTAAACCATTCGTTTCCGGCCGGGTCCGCCCAATAAAGATGTGTGTATCCGGCCAGTACATTTTTAAGACGATAAAGCGGAGTATCCGTTTCCACTCCTTTGGCCGTATAAGCGACTGCACAGGATGGAAGCGGATTCTTTTGTTCCGCCAGGCGGGAATAATGAAACTCGTGTCCTTTCAGCCGGAAATCCTTATATAATAAGGTACGGTAGCCCAGGCGCAGTTTCATGTTTTCCATCGTAGCCGATTGGTGCAGAACCCCGGCCATCGTATATGCAGTCCCATCCTTATCCCGTATCCCATCCGAGAGATACATCATTCCGCCGCATTCCGCCAGCAAACGTCCTCCCCCTTCGGCATACCGGCGGACAGATTCGAGCATCGGCTTATTTGCCGATAACGTGGCAAGATGCAGTTCGGGATAGCCGCCGGGGAAATAAACGAAATCGGCTGCCGGCAAGGAAGCGTCTTTCAACGGACTGAAATAAACGACTTCACCCAAGTCATGCAGGTAACGGATATTTTCTTCATAGACAAAATTAAATGCGGCATCGCGGGCAACGGCGGTACGGAGAGGAAGATGACACACCCTCTGCCCCTTCTCGAGAGGGGAATGAATACTTTCCGGCACATTTGTCAGTTCCAGCAGGCGGTCGATATTTACATGTTTCTCAACAAGCTCCGCCACGCGGTCGGCAAACTCTTCGAAGCAAAAATCCTCATCCAGCGAAAGCCCTAAGTGACGGTTAGGAATCTCCACATCCGCACGTTTGGGAAGATAGCCCAACGCCTCCACTCCGGCATCTTCACAGGCTTGTTTCAAAAAAGAATAATGATTTTCCGAAGCGACAAAATTAAAAACTGCCCCGACCACCTTTATGCCTTTATTAAAATGCTTGAAGCCATACAGCAAAGGAGCGACGGAATAGGCCGTACTTTTAGCATTCACAATCAGCACAACCGGTATCTGCAACATACAGGCAATCTCGGCGCTGCTTCCCTGCATCCCGTCATAACCGTCAAAAAGCCCCATCACGCCTTCGGTCACTGCCACATCCGTTCCGGCCGTATAGCGGGCATATAAATCCCGCACGTGCAGCTCCGACATCATATACCGGTCCAGATTTATCGACGGACTGCCGGCCGCCATCCTGTGATGCCGCGTGTCGATATAGTCCGGTCCGCACTTAAAAGGCTGCACCCTGAGCGAACGGTTCTTCAAGGCACGAAGCAGCCCGAGCGTAAATGTCGTTTTCCCGCTTCCGGAAGAGGCGGCGCCGATTAGGAGGTGAGATTGCATAAATAATGTGCTAATTTAATAATGTGCCAATATGCCAATAAAAAAATGCGCCAATATGCAAAAAAGTAACTCCATTGGCATATTGGCACATTGAATAATTAATAAATTATTTTAGTATTGTTCCTTCTCGTTCGGGAAGTCCTGGGTCTTTACATCTTCGATATAGGCTTGCACCGCACGGGTGATTTCTTCGGCCAGGTTTGCATAACGGCGCAGGAAACGGGGAGAGAATCCCTGGTTGATACCTAACATATCGTGCATAACCAAAACCTGTCCGTCCACACCTCCACCGGCACCAATACCGATCACCGGGATTGTCAGTTCGGAAGCCACCTGTGCAGCCAAAGCAGCCGGAATCTTTTCCAGAACGACAGAGAAGCAGCCGATATCTTCCAGCAAGTGGGCGTCTTCGATCAGCTTTTTCGCTTCCGCTTCTTCACGGGCGCGAACGGTGTAAGTCCCGAATTTATTAATCGATTGAGGCGTCAACCCTAAATGTCCCATAATAGGAATACCGGCACACAGAATACGTTCGACCGATTCGCGTATTTCCGAACCGCCTTCGAGCTTGATACAGTCGGCATGCGTCTCCCTCATCACACGGATGGCGGAAGCCAAAGCCTCTTTCGAGTTACCCTGATAAGTACCGAAAGGAAGGTCTACAACAACCAGTGCGCGCTTCACAGCTTTCATCACCGATTTGCCATGATAAATCATTTGGTCCAGCGTGATCGGCAGTGTCGTCACGTTTCCGGCCATTACATTGGAAGCCGAATCGCCAACCAAGATAACGTCCATACCTGCCTGATCGATCAGTTGAGCCATCGAATAATCGTAAGCCGTCAACATGGAGATCTTCTCCCCGCGTTGTTTCATCTCAATCAGGCGATGGGTCGTCACCTTTCTATTATCCTCTAAATCCCTCTTTGCAACTGACATAATGATTTTTATTTAAATGTTACAGGGCGCAAAGGTATGTAAAATGTTTTAGAAAGTAACATCTATTCCACCCATAAAGGTTGCTTTAGGCATTGGGTAACCGTCATTAATAGTATAGCGGGTGGCAGTCAGATTCTCCCCCTTAACAAAGAGATTCAACCCCTTGTCGCGTGTACCGAAACGATAGGAAGCGCGGGCATTCAAAACCGTATAATCTTCTTTGCGGTTGTCTTCCGGCTTGCTTCCCACATTCGTGTACAAATCGAAAATAGACTGCACACTCAGATTAAGAGTAAACCGTCCGGGCATATAAGTAGCACCGGCAAAAAACTTATGGGCCGGAGCTGCCACGATATCCTTATTCATATACAGATAACTGTAGTTCATATCCAGGCTCAGATTATTCAATATCTGATAGCCGGTCTCAAACTCGATCCCTTTATTATAAAAGTGTCCGATATTCGACATCTGGCGGTCTACCACCGAGATCATATCTTTCCCTTCAATATAAAAGGCTGTCAGTTCCGCATGCAAACGATTATCCAAAAGGCGCTGCCCGATCGATAGCTCATAGCTCAACATACTTTCCGGTTTCAGATCAGGGTTTGCCTTTGAATAAGGCAGATAAGAGATATACAACTCACGTAGTGTCGGGCTTCTGTATCCTTTCGAAAAGGAACCTTTGATCGTGTTTCCTTCGAACGGGCGAAGCGCAAAACCGGCCTGCGGAACCCATTCGCCGCCATAAGCGCTGCTATGCTCGTAGCGCACACCGGCATTCAGGCTCAGGATATCAAACAAATCCTGCTGCATGATTGCATAACCGGCCACTTCATGGACCGACTTATCGACCACCTCTCCAATCGCACCTTTGATCGTATCGTTCCAGGCATGTCCGCCCCAGTTCTTATAATCGACACCAGCTGTGAATGTATTTCCCTCTACCAGTCGGAAAGACTGGTACAACTGGATTCCCGTATTATGGTCGTCCGAATAGAAAAGGAACGAACGGGGATCTGCATTTGGCGCATGTCCGTCGTTGATTTTATGGTGGCCCCAGTTATAGAAAACACGCAGAGCGCCGCTTGACTTCTCATGATGGTTCTCCAAAGCAAAAGAGGTGGTACCACGAAGAATGTGCATCACATGATCCAACAGCGGACTGGTGATCGTACCCGGATCTTCCGTATTATATTTGGCTAAGCTTAAATCACCCGTTACTTTATAATGGTCGTCGATCTTATATCCCAGATTCAAAAAACCATTTGTAATATCGAACTTGGAGTCGGCCCGGTGGCCATCCGTACGATCATGGTTCAGCGAGATAAAACTGCTGAAGTTGCCGACGTTATAGCCATTATTGATCATATATTTCTGTGTATTATACGACCCCATCATAACACGCGCCTGTGTACGGCGGCCTTCCTGCCTGTGTTGGCGGGTGATAATATTGACAACCCCTCCCATCGCATTGGAGCCATACAACAAAGAGCCCGGACCCCGGATCACCTCTACTCTTTCGACATCGGAAGCCACATAAGTATCAGGCAACGAATGGCCGAAGACACCCGCCCATTGCGGCTGTCCGTCAAACAACATCAGGACTTTATTCCCCTGTCCGACTCCACGAATATTCACCGTACCTGCCGAACCGGAAGAAACCCCGAATCCCGTGATCCCTTTTTCCGTCACAAACAAGCCCGGCACACGTTCGGACAACACCGGCAACAAAGCCGATTCGCTGCTTGCCTCTATCTGATCCCGGTCGATTACCGAGATAGTCAACGGCACGCTACTACGATTCACCTGCACCCTATTGGCCGAAATCACAACCCCCTGCAAGTTGATCAAGCTGTCGATTGCCGCCGGATCGGCAGCAAAGGCTAAAGAACTGAGCATTAACCCGGAAATAAGTAAAACTTCTTTTTTCATATATTCAAGTTGACTATTAAAATTCAAATAACAACACCGCAAAAGTAGCACATCTTTCACAAATCGTGTTACGCGACAGGCAAAAAATATATCTAATCCGCCCGGCTCATAACCAGTTTACCATGTTTGATTCCCTTTATCGTTGTCAACCGGTCGGACAGTTCAGTCAAACGATTAGCCGTGCCCATCACGGTCGCGATGTGCAGACAAAAGTTACGATTGATGTAATATTGGGAAGAGGACAGGATCACGTCCTGGTAATTCTGTTGTATATCGGCAATCCGGGAAGCAATCTCCTTCTTTACCTGGTCGTACATGATAATAATCGTACCTGCCACGATATGATTGCATTGCCATTTCTGCTCAGCGACATTCTTCTCCACCAGGAAACGGATCGCTTGCGAACGATTGGCAAAGCCATTTTCGCTCACATACCGGTCCAACGATTCCAGCAGGTTATCTTCCAATGAAACTCCGAAGCGCTTTAACGACATACACAACTGTTTTATAGAATTTTCGGGCGTAAAGATAGTATATTTTTTATAATAACAAAAAGAGGGTGTCAAAAACACCCTCTTATCAATTCTTAAAAGTTCCGGCCGGTATCCCACCACAGACGTGTACCACCTGTATCCGGGCCACCCAATGCCTGAGTCAATTGTCCGTATTGAGTCGGATTATCACTGATCAGCGCCTGCGGATAGAACAGACGACGGATCATGATATCCGTATCGATCGATCCACCACTGTTATTGACTGCGACCTTAAACAGTTTCGGATATCCGGTACGCCGTTGTTCCGTCCAGGCTTCACAACCTTCCGGATAAATGGCCAGCCATTTCTGTGTAATGATCTTTTCCAGTTTCTGTTCGTTGGAAAGGGCATTATCCCATTTGGGAGTCACTGTCGATTCAGCCTTTGCATCAAACTTCGCGTCGAATGCGTCTTTATAATCTGCAGGTGTTTTTTCACTTTCCAGATATTCGGCAGCACTGCCGGCGCCCCACTGTGCAAAAGAAGTTTCAACACCTTTCTTATAGTATTCACCCGCATCCCCGGATATATAGCCACGCAAAGCGGCTTCGGCACGCAGGAACCAGACTTCGGCGGCTGTCAGCAGAATCGCATCCGTATTCTGGGCAACCGTACTGGGTGAATGGTCTTTGTATTTATTATGCGTAACCCCCGTCCCCTGGCGGACACCCTTATAAGTTCCGGCGATATTGAACAAAGCGCCTTCGGAACCACCCGCAGCCGGAGTAAAATACTTAGAGATACGCGGATCGTCATAGCCCACCAAAAAAGACTCCATACTTGCATTCATAAATACTTCGTGCCATCCCTTATTAATTTCTCCCAACGGATTGGTGAATCCGCTCGTCGAAGCGTTTACAGCAATTACGTCTGTCGGCGCTTCAAGCACGCCGCCTTCATCCGATAAAGCTTTCTTTGCCTCTTCAGCAGCTTTCGACGGGTCTACATTAGACAAACGCATGGCTAAACGCAAACGCAGAGAGTTCGCAAACTTGATCCAGTCGCCGTATGTCTTATTCGGCGTCAAAAAGTCCGATTTGGCAAACAGATTTGTCTTCGGATTAGCCGCCACATACGTACGGATTGCCGTCAAAGCCTCGTCCAAATCCGTAAAGAATGCATAATACGCAGTCTTCATATCATCCGGTTCGGAACCGGTACTTTCACCATAGTTCGTATAAATCAGCGGTCCGTAGATATCGGCAATACGATGCATCAATTCCACTTTCAGGATTTTTGTCACACCCAGAAATTCCGGCTTGTCGGCATTTCTCCGTTCCGCATTCTTGGCGGCAGTCATTATATATCCGTAAGTGTATGTCCAATTAGAAGATGTCCAGCCGTCATTCAAATGATACGTGGAGTTATTGCTATTGAAACTACCGTTCATATCATGGAAATAACCGGAAAACATATCCGCTTCCAAATTCTGCATGGTCTGGAAAGGCCAGTTCTTACCGCCACCCCAGTCATAGTTGAAATAGATACCCTGCTCAACAACCGTGATCGGCAAAGTATAATACATATAATCATACGATTGAAGATCTTCGGTAAAACCGTTTGTTTTTGTGTTCTGCGATTCGAAATCTTCCGTGCAAGCCATCAAGCCCGCCACTCCTGCGACAAAGAATGCTGCTATATATTTGTTGAATTTACTTTTCATGATACTCTTTTTTTAGAATGAAACCTTCAGATTAAAACCTAAACTCCGGGTAGTCGGCATACCGAATACATCCACACCCTGGCAACCGTTACCGCTCGACAAGCTGGCATCCGGATCAAACGGAGCGTCTTTGTAGAAGAAGAACAGGTTGCGGGCTACGAATGAAAGCTGAGCTTCCTGGAATACTTTTGATTTTTCCATCAGTTTCCTCGGGAACGTATAACCCAAAGACAACTCACGCAAGCGAACGTTTGTCGCATCGTACATATAGTATTCGGAACATCCGTTACGTCCGCCGACACGGCTATAGAACGCCTCTATGTTTTCTTTTCCTATATGTGTGCCTTCCAGATCCACAAAACCGGCTCTACGGGCATCGGCAGTTGCCTGCGACACACCTTTGGAATCCAGGTCAGCCTGTGTTACAGACAATACATCGCCACCAAAACGACAATCGATCAGGAAATATAAAGAGAAATCCTTATAGGTAAAAGTATTGCTCCATCCCAGTAAAGCATCCGGATTCGAATTACCGATCTTCACATTATTACCGGTAATTACGTTCGGCAAATTGTTTTCATCATAAACGATCTTACCGGCCTCATCACGCTCGAAAGCATTTCCATAGAGATCGCCCAGCGAGCCGCCTTCTTTGATACGCATCATATACATCATGCTAAAGCCCTCGTCTCCATAAGCGAACGATTTCAGTTCAGGATGCAGTTTAACCACTTTATTCTTATTGGTAGAGAAGTTGAAAGATGTTTTCCAACGGAAATCGTTCGTCATGACCGGAGTAACTCCCAATGTCAGTTCAACACCTTCATTCTGGATGTTACCGGCGTTCACATAGTAATATTTATAAGGTGAACCGGCAAACGACGGCATTTTCAGCAACTGGTTCTTGGTATTGGTTCTATAATAAGTGAAGTCCAGATCCAAACGATAGTTGAAGAACTTCCATTCCGTACCGACTTCCCAAGACGTACTCAATTCGGGTTTCAGGTTGTCGAAAGCGGCAGCCTCGTTCACAATGATCTTACCGCCCGCGCCGATCATGTCGACAGGGTTACTTACGTATAAAGGTATATCGTTACCGACTTTTGACCACGAACCTCTCAACTTGCCGAAGTTGATCCATTCCGGCATATCGAGCGTATTGTTCATAATCCATGACAAACCGACAGACGGGTAGAAGAAACCTTTGTTCTTATGCTTGGTGAACGCCAGTGTGGAAGACCAGTCATTACGGGCCGTCACGTCCAGATAGAGGCTTTCTTTCCAACCGACCTGTGCCGTTGCAAATATAGACTGGAGCGTACGGCGCTGGTTGATGATTTCATCACAGGCAGCCGATGTATTCATATTGATATTCGCAACCGTAAACACATTCGGATAATAGAGGGAAGCGGTTTTGGAATCCAGGCGCAATTCGTCGACACGCGTACTGTTGATACTGGAACCTAAAGCGGCGTTCAGCGACCAGTCGTTCCATTTCTTGTTGACCATGGCCATCACGTCTCCGTAGAGCAGCATTTCCGTATGGTTCAGGTCGATATAGCGTCCGTTCGTACCGGCAAGATCGACGGATGTCGTTGCATACATCTTCTGCTGGAACTTGTCATTGGTATAGTCGACATTACCACGGGCCTGTATCTTCAACCAATCTGTAACGGTCAATGCAGCCGTCAGCGAAGCCAATGCACGGTAACGTTTGTCACGGCTTGTCACACGGTTTACCAACCAATACGGGTTCTGTTCGAAGCTGGTGATATCCGTGTACCAGTTCTGTATCGGCATATTCCGTCCGAAATCGTTTGTTTCGTAACCGTCCTTATACGGTGTGATATCTTCGCCACGCGGGAATCCGTACAAGCCGACCAACGGGTTCATGTAATAACCGCCGGAAGTCGGACGGTTCTTGATTGACTGCGTCATCAAATTGACATTTGCATCGATATTCAAGCGGTCATCGAAGAACTGCGCCGTTTCGCGGAAATTCAGGTTATGCTTCTGCAGCTTGTTCTTTTCGACAACACCGCTCGCACTTGTATTGGCATAAGAGAAATAAGTCTGCAATTTATCGTTACCTCTCGTCAGGGACAAAGAGTTGATTGCCGTCACGCCATTCTGGAAGAAATCGCCGGCATTGTCATAATCTTTCAGATTGCCTTTTTCGCCCCAGCTCAGGTTATCCTTACGACCATATTCGTTCTGGAACTCAGGCAGGCTGATTGCATGATCGACTGTGAAGTTGGAAGAGAAAGTGACGCGCTGCAAGCCGGCTTTCCCTTTCTTTGTCGTGATCAGGATCACGCCGTTGGCTGCCTGCGAACCGTAAAGAGCAGCGGCAGAGGCTCCCTTCAGAATACTCATACTCTCGATATCATCCGGGTTCAGGTTGGATATACCGTCACCGGAGTCACGGTTACCGGCGTTGTTCGTACCTCCCATAGCAGAAGAAGCCTGCTCGCTGATCGAGTTCAACATCGGAACACCGTCGATCACATATAAAGGCTGGTTGCTTGCGTCTGCATTGGCTGAACGGACACCACGGATGGAAACCTTTGCCGAACCGCCCAGACCGGAAGAGTTCTTGTTGATCTGTACACCGGCAGTCTTACCGGCCAACGCAGTGATCATGTTCGGGTCTTTGGCACGTGTCAGCTCGTCTCCTCCCACCTGCTGGCTCGAATAGGTCAGGGAAGCAGCTTTCTTTTTGATACCCATAGCCGTCACGACTACTTCGTCCAGCTTCTGTGTGTCTTCCGACAATGTTACGTTAATAGTCGCTTGTCCGTCATACTTCAGTTCCTGCGAGTCAAACCCGATATAGGAATACACCAATATGGCGTCGGCCGGGACATTGTCAAGTGTATAATTGCCGTCCACATCCGTGATAGTTCCGTTTGTCGTACCCTTCACCAGGATATTGGCTCCGATCACCGGCTCATTGTTTTTGTCGACAACCACGCCCGTTACCCGCTTGCCCTGCTGTTGCATAAGGTCTATCGCCTCTTTCTTGTTCAGGATGATTTTCTTATTTACGACTGTATAGGCGATATCACTGTTTCCGAACATCTTGTTCAGGACGTCGAAGATATTCTTTTCGTTTACACTGACAGAAACTTTCTTGTTTATATTGACAACGTTTGCATCATATATAAAGGAGAAATCCGTCTGGTTTTCTACTGCCTCCAGCACGTTGGCGATCGTACTGTTCGACATATCCAATGACAAAGTAGTATTCTGGGCATACGAATTATTTGCGACTGCAATGCCGAGACTTAAAAAAAGAAAGACTACACTTAATCTCATAACTACTGGTATTTTTCGGAAAAGATTGAAACTTTCCTTCCCTAGAATTTCTAAGGTTACAATTTTATTCATATTTTTGTGATGCTTATTATTTATAATAAAGTTATTTATGAGCTGCGTCAACAGCTTTTTCGACTTTTCATGCGGGGGAATGCGTCAACATTCTTCCGTATGTTTTTTTACCTTCTTTTATTTCTTCATGGGCAGACGATTTAAATGGTTATACACTCTCTATTTCTTATTTTGATATTTCGATTACGGATATCTGCAAGGTGCTGTCATCATTCATCACCGGCTTCTTTATCTTATAGGAGATACCGGAAGCGAGTTTGAGATATTCCATTACCTGTGGTAACTGTTCGTCTTTGAAACGTGCCGTGATAATCGAGTTCAGGACCTCATCATCTTTCACATCGAACTTCACGTTATAATGTCGACCTAACATTTTCAAAACCTGTCGCATCGAATGATTGCGGAAGATAATCTCCCCGTTTATCCAGGCCGTATCGTAATCCGTATTAACGGAAGAGATATTCAGTTTGCAGGTCGACTTCATAAATTCGGCTTTTTCGTCCGGCTTCAGAAGTTGCGAAATCACCTTGCCGTTTTTCTGGCCGATATTCAGCTTTACAGAACCTTCCACCAATGTTGTCCCGATTGTTTCGTCGTCCCGGTAAGCCGACACATTAAACGTCGTCCCCAACACCTCTACCGAATAAGCTGGATTGACTTTTACGATAAAAGGTTTTTCAGGATTTTTCGTCACCTCGAAATAGCCTTGTCCTGTCAGCTCCACCTGCCGGTTTTCTGCCCGGAACTTTTGCGGATAGTTCAATGTACTTCCTGCATTCAGCCAGACCTTTGTCCCGTCGGGCAATTCAAAACGGGAAACCACTCCGGGGTTGGTGCGCACTTCGACCATGCGCACCCTTTCATTTCCCAGCTGCATAAACAAATATGCAGACATGATCAATACCGGAATGAATAACACCGCAGCCACTTTTTGTAATAAAGACAAACTCCTATACAACCTAACTTTTTTATTTTGCTTACGTACTTTCGATTTAAAACGAACCAACGCCATTTCCGGATCTACGGATTGCATGACATGCAGGCGATCCGTCACTTGCAGTGTAAAATACAACTGCTCCAGTACCTTTTCATTTTCGGGCGACTCTGCCAGCCATGCTTCCACCCCGGCCTGTTCGCTTTCGGTTTGAACCCCGTCCAGATACTTGATTAATATGTTTTCGTCTATCGTCATCTTTTTTTTCTGTTTCTATAACTAATACAATCCAGCGAAAAGATGTACTAAACGAAAATGCATTTATTTTTCGGGAATTTGTAAAATCTTTTCCTCCGCCTCATTTGTTATACTTAAAATCAATCAGTTATAAACAGAAAGAATATGAAAAAAATAGTATTACTCCGCCACGGCGAAAGCGTTTGGAACAAAGAAAACCGTTTTACAGGATGGACAGATGTAGATCTGACCGAAAAAGGCATACAAGAGGCTACAAAAGCCGGCGACCTGCTGAAAGAAAAAGGTTTCAGGTTCGACAAAGCCTACACTTCCTATCTGAAACGCGCCGTCAAAACCCTCGATTGCGTCCTCGACCGGATGGACCTGGACTGGATTCCGGTAGAAAAAAGTTGGAGGTTGAACGAGAAGCATTATGGTTCGTTGCAGGGATTGAACAAAAGCGAAACGGCCGAGAAATACGGTGACGAACAGGTCCTGATCTGGCGAAGGAGCTACGACATCGCCCCTAATCCGCTGAAAGAAGACGATCCGCGCAACCCGCGCTTTGAACTCCGTTATAAAGATGTACCCGACAACGAACTGCCCCGCACCGAATCGCTCAAAGACACGGTGGAGCGAATTTTGCCTTACTGGAAAGAGGTGATCTTCCCTTCCCTCGAAACCTCCGACGAGATTCTGGTCGCAGCCCACGGAAACAGCCTGCGCGGGATCATCAAGTATCTGAAGAATATCCCGGACAATGAGATCGTACATCTCAACCTGCCGACTGCCGTACCTTACGTATTCGAGTTTGACGACAACCTGAATCTTGCGAACGATTATTTCCTCGGCGATCCGGAAGAGATCAAAAAACTGATGGAGGCAGTAGCCAACCAGGGAAAGAAAGCATGACCAGAGCCCCCTATTTTGAATAAGTTTCATTACTTATTCAAAATAATTCGTTAAGTTTGCAAGAAAAACACCTTGTGACCTGCAATAACGAAGAAACTATACATAAACTAAACGCCGGTGACGAACAAACGTTCGACACTGTTTATAAGCAATATTACAGAGGACTTTGTGCCTTTGCGTCCCAATATGTATCCGAATATGAGGAAATCGTGCAGGACGTAATGATGTGGCTATGGGAGAACCGCATCCTCCTGAATCCGGAGATGTCCCTGAAATCCCTGCTCTTCACCATGGTCAAGAACCGTTGCCTGAATAATATCACTCACAATCAAATCAAACAACAGGTCCGGGAAAAGCTGTACGACAAATTCAAAGACCAGTTCGAAGACCCCGACTTTTACGTTGAAGGTGAACTGATCGCTTTGGTAACCAAAGCGATCCGGGAGCTCCCGGAAGACTACAGGGAAGCATTCGAACTGAACCGTTTCCACCATCTTACCTACAACGAAATAGCTGAACGCACCGGTGTCTCCTCCAAAACAATCGCCTATCGCATCTGCCAGTCGTTGAAAATACTCCGCACGGAGCTAAAAGATTATATGCCCTTACTGCTTTTCTTAACGTAGGTTACGTTTTAAGAAATAATGAGCTACCTCGTTCCCGCGCTCCGACGCGGGATCGCAAAATAGCCTGCGGCACGAGTAGAGATATACAGGCATGCATCTCTACAGACCCATAAATCATCATTTACCAGTTTAGGTTAAAACCTGTTCCTTTGCGATCCCGCGTCGGAGCGCGGGAACGGGATGGTTCAGTTCTGTCAAGTTTTGAACCTCCTGCAAATCTGATGAATATTACAATAACCCCCTTTTTTGCCGTTTTTCTATTTCGTCTGAAATCTTGATCGATTTTGGATTGACTTTTTTTGCGGTTTAAGCTCCTCTTTCTGACAATAGGAAAAACGAGGTGCGCAGTCCATTTCGAAAAGTATGCAATTTGATTACCGAAAACCAGAAACGCCGACAATGTGATAAAGCTTAACTCCCGGAGAATCGAATATTTGAAAATAAAACGGACGGCGTTCCAAATATCCCAAGGAAATTCAGGTGCTTTTTTGCCCTGAAAACGGTCCTCTTTTCAATTAGGACGGTCATAATCGCCATTACGACCGTGCTAATCTTCGCGAGGTGCCGAGTGCACTACACATTAGCACGGTCGCAATGGCAAAGAGGACGGTCATAATTGCGGAAAACACTCAAAAAAGGCGAAAAAGTCCCTTTTTGAGGTCAAAAAAGTAGATTAACATTTGTTTTGTTTCGGATGTTTTTCGAACCTGAAAAATGCGTTTTATACAATAAGTACCCTTAAACAAGGAACAACAGACAACAAACTT
>NZ_QUGV01000016.1:73655-117628 GCF_003479205.1 Parabacteroides sp. AF17-28
TACCCTTAAACAAGGAACAACAGACAACAAACTTATCTTTGTTAACTATTACCTGTTTTATACAGGTTATCCAATAAAATTCAGGATCAGAAAATAATAAAGATGACCATCATATGAAAATTACCCGTAATGATTTACAGATTGACAGTCTCTACAAATAATTAGAAATTCATATAGTAAGAATTTTCCATTTTAAAATCTTTTCTTTGTATTCGTGTCAATAAATCACTTATTTTTGCACCCATATTTAATCTTAATATCGAATAGCATGAATAAAGGTGTATTTATTGTATTGTTCAGCTTACTGCTGCCCTTCGGAATCTTTGCCCAACCGAAAGGAAAAACTACCCATACCATACCGTCGGAAAAAGATATGGGAGCTTACCTGATGGTCTATTTTACGGACCCGACACATAGCCTTTTTATGGCTGTCAGCCGTGACGGTTATTCTTTTACGGCTGTTAATAACGGACAACCGGTTATCGCCGGCGATACGATAGCCGAACAGCGCGGCATACGTGATCCGCATATCTATCGCGGTCCGGACGGTGCTTTCTATATGGCCATGACCGACCTACATCTTTTTGCCAAAGAGAAAGGATACCGGACAACCGAATGGGAACGGGACGGGGAACTTTATGGCTGGGGAAACAACCGAGGACTGATACTGATGAAGTCTTTCGATCTGATAAACTGGACGCACACCTGTGTCCGTATCGACAAAGCATTTCCCGATGAATTCGGAGAGATCGGTTGTGCATGGGCTCCCGAAACGACTTACGACCCTGTGGAGAAGAAAATGATGATTTATTTCACGATCCGCAAGGAAGGAAAAGGAAAAACCAAACTTTATTATGCCTATACGGATGACGATTTTACCCGTTTGGTGACAAAACCCGCCATCCTCTTCGAATATCCCAATCCGGAAATCCAGGTATTGGATGCCGACATCACGCACTTGCCCGACGGACGTTTCTGTATGACATACGTAGCACAGGAAAAAACGGGCGGCATAAAGATGGCCATGTCCGATAAGATCAACAAAGACTACGTTTATCAGCCTCAATGGATAGACCTGGAACCGGGAGCTTGTGAAGCGCCCAACGTCTGGAAACGCATAGGAGAAGACAAATGGGTACTGATGTACGATATATTCAGTATCAAGCCTCATAATTTCGGTTTTGTCGAAACAACGGACTTCGTCACGTTTAAAGACCTCGGACATTTCAACGAAGGGGTGATGAAATGTACTAATTTCTCCTCCCCCAAACATGGAGCAGTGATACAAATCACAACAGAGGAAGCCGACCGGCTGGAACAATACTGGAAAAGCAAATATACGGCTATACCTTTGGATTCCATCCACCTGAGTGATCCATGTATCCTGGCTGACAAAAAGACTAATATGTATTATATGACCGGAACGGGAGGACGTCTGTGGAAAAGCAAGGACCTCGCTCTGTGGGAAGGTCCGTATCAGGTTACACAAACCGATCCGGACTCATGGATGGGTCCCAAGCCGGAGATCTGGGCGGCAGAGTTACACGAATACAAAGGCAAATATTATTATTTCGCAACTTTTACAAACAACGCGATCCGGATAGATTCCGTAAAAGGAAACGTAATCCCCCGCCGCGCCAGCCATATCCTGGTCAGCGATAAACCCGACGGACCTTACAAGCCGATGAAAGACCCGGTTTATCTTCCGGAAAACATGCCCACACTGGACGGCACTTTCTGGGTTGATGGCGATGGGAAACCTTATATGGTTTATTGCCACGAATGGCTACAGAATCTGAACGGGACGATCGAAAAGATCGAGTTGAAACCGGATCTAAGCGGTCCCGCCGGAAAGGGCAAAATACTGTTCCGTGCCAGCGATTCGCCCTGGAGTCGTGAAAAGATGGGAGAGAAAGTTCTGCCAAACCGGGTGACTGACGGCCCCTGGTTGTTCAGGACTGGTACGGGACGTTTAGGTATGATCTGGACAAGTTGGGTATTCCAGGATTACACACAGGGAGTAGCTTATTCGGAAAGCGGAACGTTGGACGGTCCCTGGATACAGGAGAAAGAACCTGTTACCCCGCCTAATTTCGGGCATGGCATGTTGTTTCAAACATTGGATGGAAAATGGTTGATGTCCGTCCATAGCCACAAAGATGTAAACGGGAAATACATCCGTGTCCCTCATCTTTTCGAAATCGATTTATCGGGAGATAAACTGACGGTAGGCAAACCTTATCTGCCATAACCGGAAATCAAGCTTTCCTCAAAATAAACAAAATCGGGTGCTACCTGTTGTTTTATAAAAGACGTCTTCAATTAAAACAACTTACAAAAACAGAATTTATGAAACGTGTATATTTAATGGTAGCACTCGTGATGGGAAGCGTTGCCGGATACGGTCAAACAGATGACAAAGGGTATGAAGAAGGGAAATGGGTGCTGAAAGGCATTACCGGTGTCAATATGTCGCAAACGGCAGTCAGCAACTGGTCGGCCGGTGGTGAAAACTCTTTTGCAGGCAATGCATACCTGAACGGGACGCTTACCCATAAGCGAGCGAATTGGCTATGGATCAGCAACATCGGACTGGATTACGGATTGACGAAAACGAAATCGCAAGGTGTGCAGAAAACATCCGATAAGATCGCATTCTCTACCCAGTTAGGCTATAAAGCAAGTGAGAAATGGTATTATACGGCAATGGCCGACCTCAACACCCAGTTCTATAAGGGATATAACTATCCGGACAAATCACATTACATTTCCAAATTCTTTGCTCCGGCCTATTCCAATATCTCATTCGGTATGGACTTCCGTCCGAAAAGCAACTATTCCCTTTATCTCTCCCCGATTGCTGGCAAACTGACATTTGTGGAAGACGACTACCTGTCAAATGAAGGAGCATTCGGTGTCGATCCCGGAGACCGTTTTAAAGCGGAACTCGGCGCCTTCATCAAAGCAAAAGCGGAACAAAAGATTATGGAGAACGTAAACCTGATCACAAGCGTCGATTTCTTCACCCCCTACGACAAGCAGTTCGGCAATGTAGACGTGAACTGGGATATGCTGATCAATATGAAGATTAACAAATACCTCAGCGCGACACTCAACACCACACTCAAATACGATAATAATGTGAAAACCTTTAACAAAGAAGGTGAAAAACATGGTGCAAAAGTGCAATTCAAGGAAGTATTGGGTATCGGCGTAGCTTACAATTTCTGATAAAAAGCGGGTAAATGCTTCTATTTTTTCAAAAAAACCAGCCACAATCGGTTGCAGTATCCAAAGAAAGGGCTAAATTTGCACGTTGAAAACAAAAATGATTAGAAATGATCAATAAGATTAACGCTCTGCTTAATGAAGTGGAGAACCTGAAAGCGGCTAACGCTGAAGAACTGGAAGCATTACGCATTAAATACCTCAGCAAAAAAGGTGAAATTTCTTTGTTGATGAACGATTTCCGCAACGTTGCGGCAGATCAGAAGCGTGAAGTAGGCCAGTACCTCAATAAACTGAAAGAGGCAACTCAAAATAAAATCAACGAACTGAAAGCAGGCTTTGATAATGTACAGACGGTAAACGATGACATCGACCTTACCCGTACAGCCTACCCGATCGAATTAGGGACCCGCCATCCGCTTTCACTCGTAAAGAAAGAAATCTGCGACATATTCGGACGCTTAGGATTCAGCATCGCTGAAGGACCGGAGATCGAAGACGATTGGCATGTGTTCTCTTCTCTGAACTTTGCAGAAGACCACCCGGCACGCGACATGCAGGATACTTTCTTTATCCAACATAATCCGGACGTATTACTTCGTACACATACATCTTCCGTACAGACCCGCGTAATGGAGAATCAGGAACCTCCTATCCGCATCATCTGTCCGGGACGTGTCTATCGTAACGAAGCAATCTCCTATCGCGCACACTGTTTCTTCCACCAGGTAGAAGCCTTGTATGTGGATAAGAATGTTTCTTTTGCCGACCTGAAACAGGCTTTACTGTTTTTCGCCAAGGAAATGTTCAGCGCGGATACGAAAATACGCTTACGCCCTTCTTACTTCCCGTTCACCGAACCTTCCGCCGAAATGGATATTTCTTGTAATATCTGCGGTGGCAAAGGCTGTCCGTTCTGTAAAGGAACCGGCTGGGTGGAAATCCTCGGTTGCGGTATGGTAGACCCGAATGTACTGGAAAACTGCGGTATCGACAGCAAAGTATATTCCGGCTATGCATTGGGAATGGGTATCGAACGTATAACAAACCTGAAATACCAAGTAAAAGACTTACGCATGTTCTCCGAAAACGATGTTCGTTTCCTGAGACAGTTTGAGTCAGCCAATTAAGTTGAGAACCTAAATCATTTACCATCTTCCCCGGGTCCTTAACCAACCCGGGGAAAAACACACTAAAAACGTAAATGGTATGATAAAGGTTCTACTACTTATAACAGGAGGGGCAATCGGTACTCTGTTCCGCTTCGGGGTTTCGACGTGGGTACAGCGTTCGATGCTACACTCCTTCCCTTTCGGGATACTTTCGGTCAATGTGATCGGATCTTTTTTGATCGGCTTTTGTTGGAGCATAGCCGAAACAACCAATCTCTCTGCTAACGCAAGAGTTTTTCTCTTCACCGGCCTGTTCGGCGGATTTACCACATTCTCTTCGTTTGCACTGGATACGATGTCGCTGATGAAAACCGGCGAATATAAACTGGCATTTCTGAATATACTGACCAGTAATCTGTTAGGATTGTTAGCCGTATTCCTGGGACTGCTTCTTGGTAAAAATACGATGTCACTCATTAAATAATGATATGCGAAAAGAGGAACGATATAAAGGGGTATTGAACTGGTTCAACGAGAATGTGCCGGTTGCCGAAACGGAGTTGCATTATGACAATCCGTATCAGTTGCTTATCGCCGTAATCCTATCCGCCCAATGCACGGACAAACGGGTGAATATGATCACTCCCGCCCTCTTTCAGGATTTCCCGACTCCCGAAGTAATGGCAGCCTCGACACCGGAAGTCATCTTCGAATATATCCGGAGCGTCTCCTATCCCAACAACAAGTCGAAACATCTGGTCGGCATGGCAAAGATGCTGATGTCGGATTTTGGTGGTGTCGTACCATCCGATATCGACGAACTGCAAAAGTTACCCGGCGTAGGTCGCAAGACGGCAAATGTCATAGCCTCGGTCGTCTACAACAAGCCGGCAATGGCTGTCGATACGCATGTCTTTCGCGTAGCCAACCGCATTGGCCTGACCAACAACAGCAAAACGCCGTTGGAGACAGAAAAGGAATTGGTGAAGCATATCCCGGAGGAACAGATTCCGATCGCCCACCATTGGCTGATCCTACACGGACGTTATACTTGCATCGCCCGCAAGCCTAAATGTGAGGAATGCGGACTCAAACCTTGGTGCAAATATTTCCTGGATCCCAAGAAAACGTAAGACAGAAATGAAAGCTGACAAGCGGGAAATAGTGACGTTTACAATAGCTGCTCTCGCTACGCTGGTGGCAGTCTGGTTCTTTTTAGGCAAAATGCAAAAAGAGAAGAAGGTTGTGCAAACTGATCTATATACGCTGGTGGCTCCGGCATCAGACGCAATCCTGAGTGTGAACCGTCCTGCCGCTTTCTCTAAATACATACTATCCCGGAAACCGGAATACGACGCTTTCGCTTCCCGGATACCGGAAATATACCTTTCCATTATCCAAAACAACCGGGATCTTTCCCCATTGCTACTCTCCTTCCATCCTCAAGGGGTCGTCCTATACACACAAGCAGGAAAGAATCTTATCAACCGGATAGAAAAGAATACGTTGCAAAAGGCTTTCGGCTCATTTGCCCCACAAAAACAGACCAGGAATGATATCGTATTCACCTATTATCCGGATAACGGCAACCGCTTCTTCGGTTACTACCAATACAACGGCATCTGGGTGGCAAGCTATAGCAAGAAGCTGTTGGAAGAAGTCGCCCAGATACAAAAGAACAAGCAAAACTATTTGCTCCCCGACCAGGACCGCCTGCGCCGGACATTTGACGCGAACGCTCCTTTGAACCTGATGATACAGTCGGACAGCCTCAACCTGTACGTCTCCCTGCCCGACTCGACCGAATGGCGAATCCGGAATTGGTGGCTGGGTGCCGACCTGTTCATGAACGAAAACCACCTCTGCTATTTCGGCAGCCTCCCCTATAACGCAACCGCCGACAGCCTGTACGCACCGTTAGGCGACACGCTGGCACTACGCCTCGAACAGACATTCCCCCAATTCCACATAACCAATCAAACCACACGGGAAAACAACCGGATGTTTTATACGGGATGCCTGGAGGCGCAAGATAAATAAGTTATAGTGATACATTTAGAATAGAAATGATTACCTTTGTTCCAAACCTATAAATATCAAACATGACACAACAGAACACAATCAAAATCTTTGAAGAAAGAAAGGTACGTACCTTATGGGATAGCGACAAGGAAGAATGGTATTTTTCCATTGTAGACGTAATAGCAGTATTAACAGATAGTCCTAATCCAAGAAAATATTGGAGTGTACTAAAAAATCGTCTAAAAAAAGAAGGAAGTGAGTTGACTACAAATTGTAGTCAACTGAAAATGCTATCATCAGACGGCAAATACTACAAAACCGACGTCGCCACCACCGAACAGCTATTCCGCCTGATACAATCCATTCCCTCCCCGAAGGCTGAACCTTTTAAACAATGGATGGCACAGATTGCAACAGAGCGTCTCGACCAGATGCAAGACCCGGAACTATCTATCGAGCAAGCGATGCTCGACTATAAACGGCTGGGATATTCCGATAGCTGGATCAACCAACGTTTAAAAAGCATCGAGATACGCAAGGACTTAACCGATGAATGGAAACGGCACGGTTTGCAGGAAGGCATACAGTTTGCCACACTGACCGATATCATCTACAAAACCTGGGCCGATAAAACAGCCAAGGAATACAAACAGTTTAAAGGCTTAAAGAAAGAAAATCTTCGGGACAACATGACGAACAAAGAATTGGTATTAAATATGCTTGCCGAACTCTCCACCAAAGAAATATCCGAAGCCACAACTCCGGAAACAATGAGAGATCATATGGAAGTAGCCAAACAAGGTGCTACAATAGCTCGTAACGCCCGCGTGGAACTCGAGGAAAAAACAGGGCAACCTGTTGTGACACCGCTCAACGCAAAAAACATCCTGCAACTGAAAGTAGAGAAGGAAAACGGAGAAGATATTTGAGCATCAAAGCTGCAACATCTCCTTCAACATCCTCAACGCCGTACGAGCCGCCTGACGGATATTCTCTTCCCGCTCCGTGCCGAAATGGAAGCATTCGGACACCACTTTGTCTTTCAGGGCGGCAGCAATCCAGACCGTCCCGACCGGCTTTTCAGAGGTTCCGCCACCGGGACCGGCGATACCGGAAGTGGCAACCGCACAATCACAACCCAACGTACGGATAGCCCCCAATGCCATCTGTTCGACAACCGGACGGCTGACGGCGCCATATTGCATCAGGCTCTCTTCCGAAACGCCCAGCACATGATGCTTTACCTCATTGCTGTAGGAAACCACCCCCCCGCAGAAGTAATCGGAACTACCCGCCACACGCGTAATCAGATGTGCAATATATCCACCGGTACAGCTTTCTGCCGTTCCCATCATCAAATGACGGGAACGAAGCAATTCACCTATTTCAATTTCAATATCCATCATCCCAACTTATTCAACACACGTGAGAACGGAACAGCATCCATCGGACAGAACTGCTGATCCAGGTATTTGTAATAACCTGTTATGGCAACCATCGCCGCATTATCCGTTGTAAAAGAGAACTTCGGGATATGGACCTTCCAGCCGAACCGTTTGGCATGATCGAGGAAAGCATCGCGCAAACCGGAATTGGCCGAGACGCCACCCGCAACAGCCACCTCTTTTATATTCAAATCCTTTGCCGCCTTACGCAATTTATTCATCAGGATGTCAATTACTGTTGCTTGCAGAGAGGCACAGAGATCCTGCTTGTTCTTCTCGATGAAATCAGGATCTTCCTGCAACTTATCGCGCAGGGTATAGAGAAAAGAGGTCTTCAGTCCACTAAAACTATAGTCATAACCTGGAATATGCGGTTTGCTGAATGTAAAAGCATTCGGATTGCCTTCGTTGGCAAGGCGGTTCACGACAGGACCACCGGGATAACCGAGCCCCATGACTTTCGCGCACTTGTCAAACGCCTCACCCGCCGCATCATCAATCGTCTGTCCGATCACTTCCATATCGTTATAGGCATTCACCTTAATGATTTGCGAGTTTCCTCCCGAAACCAACAGGCAAAGGAACGGGAACGAAGGAGCATGATCGTCTTCCGGCGTCTCCTTGATAAAATGAGCCAATACATGCGCCTGTAAATGGTTGATCTCGATCATCGGGATATTCAAAGAAGCGGACAGGCCTTTGGCAAAGGATGTCCCCACCAGCAACGATCCCATAAGGCCCGGACCACGGGTAAAAGCGACAGCACTCAGTTCGGATTTATCGATACCGGCACGCTTGATTGCTTCGGCAACCACCGGGATAATATTCTGTTGATGTGCGCGGGAAGCCAGCTCGGGAACTACACCGCCATAGGCTTCGTGAACAGCCTGGCTGGCAATTACATTCGACAGCATCACGCCGTCGCGTATTACAGAAGAGGAAGTATCATCGCAGGATGATTCGATTCCTAATATAGTCACACTCATATCTTCGTTTTAATTTTTGTGCAAATTAACGAAATCTCTCGGGATATTGTTGTAGTTTTGTGCTTAAATATAGTAAAGATATCAAAGGACTTAAATACATAATCATCACCCTACTCACTCTGTTCTGGATATTCTACGCAACCCCGGCCATCTTGTTGCGCATTCCTTATGTGCAGCAAAAAGTGGCAAACACGGCGACGTCAGAATTATCCGAGCGTTTAGGTGTGCCCGTCCGAATCGGGAATGTAGACATCGAATGGTTCAACCGCCTGGTGCTTGAGAATCTGTATCTGGAGGATGAAAACGGCAATGTACTACTCGAAGCCAACCATGTATCGGCCGGATTCGAGATACTCCCGTTGATGAAAGGCAAGATCGTATTTTCTACCGCCCGCCTGTTCGGCTTCACCGCCAACCTGAAAAAGGAGACACCGACAAGCAAGCTGAACCTGCAATTCGTAATCGACGCCTTCGCCAGTAAAGATACGGTTAAGAAGGATTCCAATATCGACCTGCGCTTCAATTCGATCTTGATCCGGCGCGGTAACTTCCGTTACGACGTGGAAGACGCCCCTCACACACCCGGCAAGTTCAACGCCAAGCATATCGACATAAAGAACATAAGCGCCAAGATAGCAATGAAGGCATTCAACAAAGACAGCCTCAACGCCAACATCAAGAAGATGAGTTTCGACGAAGCCTCCGGTTTCTCTTTGAACAAACTCTCGCTCAATGTGGTGGCAAACAAAGACAGCGCTATCATCAATAACTTCGAAATCAAACTGCCGGAGACGGATCTCAAGATAGACCGCGCCCATATCAATCTGGAAGAGGCGACCGACGTGAACGAACTGCTGAACCATTCGCCGGTCGTATTGAATATCGCACCTTCCCAGGTCTGCCTGAAAGACCTTTCCGCCTTCGTTCCTGCATTCCGCAATTTCTCGGAGGCAATCGAACTTTCGGCCGAAGCATCCGGCTATATCAACAACATCGACCTCAAGCGGCTGACGCTGAAGTACAGCGATAAGATGCTGTTTATCGGCAAAATGGAGATGAAAGGGATCACCCATCCGGAAGACGCCTATATCTTCGGGCAGGTAAACAAGATGTACATTACGACCGAAGGTATCTCAGGCATGGCCAATAACTTCAACGAACATCCGGTCACGCTTCCTGATGCGATTGTCAAGTTAGGAACGATTAACTTCACCGGCGAGATATCCGGTTTCTTCGATAACCTTGTGGCATTCGGCAAATTCTCGTCCGCCATCGGGTCCGTGCAGACCGACCTTATTTTCGGTAGCGACAAAGAGAACAATATAGCCGCCTACCTGAAAGGGCATCTCTCCACCTCCACCCTGTATCTGGACGAGCTTTTCCCGGAAGGCAACCCGTACGGGACAGCCAAGCTGGACCTTACACTCGACACCCGCCGCCCGAAGAACGGTTCTTTCTCGGGAAATATCAAAGCAGGTATCGACGAGTTCGAATATAAAGGGTATAAATACGAGAACATCCTCCTCTCAGGAAACTTCAAGAAGAACGGCTTCAACGGGATAATCGACATCGACGACCCGAACGGCAAGCTCTATGCCGAAGGCCTCTTCCTCCACGAAGGGAAAAACTCAAAGTTCAACTTCACCACGCATCTCGAACATTTCCGCCCGGACAGCCTCCACCTGACCGACAAGTACGAGGCACCCGATATCTCCTGCTCGCTCTACGCCGACTTCACAGGAAACAATATCGATAACCTGGAAGGTAGCATCACGCTGGACAGCCTTTCTTTCCGGACTGCCCCGGACAGTTTTTTCCTGAAACAACTGAAAGTGGAAGCCACAGGCCATTCGCTGGACCGCCATCTGACAATATCGTCCGATGTCCTGAACGGTGAAGTGACAGGAGCCTACTCCTTCACTACGATTGTTCCCAGCCTTATGAAGACACTGAAAGGATACGTGCCAGCCCTGATAAACGTAACGCAGAAGAAACAGGAGATAAAGGAAAACAACTTCTCCCTCTTGCTGACAATCGAAAACACGGAAGATATCTCAAACACCCTGAAGCTGCCTTTTACCATGCTGCACCAGGGGCGCATCACAGGACACTATAACAACCAATACAACCGCTTCCGTTTCGAAGCCTACCTGCCGAAGTTCAACATCGGCAAATCCATGTTCGAAGGCGGCTACCTGACGTGCGACAATCCCGAAGACAAGGTGAACCTCCAGCTAAAAGCGACCAACTACAACGCCAAAGGGCTGCGCAACTACCTGGATCTGAAAGTAGACGCAAAAGACAACCATGTGAATACGCTGGTCGGTTGGGCAAACAACAAGCAGCGCCTTTTCAAAGCCGACCTCTCCGCCTCTACCCTCTTCATTGAAGAAGAACAGGAGAAAGGACCGGCCACACTGCGTACCGAAATCTCGCTGAACGAAAGCCCGCTGGTCTTGAACGACTCGACCTGGCATATCGCTCCATCCACCATTTCCATAGCCGACGGCAAAATAGGGATACGGAACTTCTCCGTCACCAACGGCAACGAATACCTCCACATGGACGGTGTCGTTTCCCGGGACCCGTCCGACACCCTGCTGCTGGACCTGAAACAAGTAGAGCTAAGCTATATCTTCGACATCCTGAACATACCTGTCCTGCAATTTGCCGGAAAGGCGACAGGGACCTTCAATATCACCGACCTATACGGTAGCCGGATGCTGAACACCGACCTCGAAGTGCAGAACTTCTCGTTCAACCAGGTACCGTTGGGCCGCCTCAACCTCTTCAGCGAATGGGACGACCAGCAGAAAGGTATCCTCATGTTAGGAAGCATCTACAAGAACGACACGACCTGGACCGACGTCAGCGGCTACGTCTATCCCGTCGGCAAGAACGCCGGCCTCTCGCTCTTCTTCGGGGCAAACGATATCAATCTCGCTTTCCTGCATCCCTTTGTCGAGAATGTAGCCAAGAACATGCAGGGGCGCGGCTTCGGGAATGTCCACCTCCACGGTCCGTTCAAGGCGTTGAACGTGGAAGGAGACGCCTATGTGCTCGACGGAGGCTTAGGCATCGAATACCTGAATACCTACTATACCTTCTCCGACTCCATCCACCTGACGCAGGATGCGATCATCGGACGGGGCGTAACCGTACACGACAAGTTCGGCAACTCGGCTAAGGTGAACCTGACCGTCAACCACCAGCACTTTAAGGATGTCAGTTTCGATGTCGACGTCCAGACAAACAACATGCTCGTGTTCGACGCCCCCCAGAAACAGAATCCTCTGATATTCGGAACTGTCTTCGGAACCGGTACCGCCTCTATTAAAGGCAACGGACAGCTGATCAACTTCGACATCAATATGCGGAGCGACCCCAAGACCTCCGTTAAGCTCGACTTTATGAACAACTCTTCGGCGGCCGACTACGACTTCATCACCTTCGTCGATAAAAAGAAATTACGCGAGATAGCCCGGACCGCACCGGCCGACTCTATTAAACCCCTTATCTTCAAAGACGAAGATGACGGGGCGGAACTACGCATGAATTTCCTGCTCGACATTACCCCCGATGCCAGAATCGAACTGATCATGGACCCTGTCGGCGGTGACAAGATTGCCGGTAATTGCAGCGGAAGCCTCCAGATACAATACGGTACGAAGACGGACCTCCGCATGTACGGCAACATCGGCATCGTTGAAGGAAATTATAACTTCAGCCTCCAACAGCTCATCCACAAAGACTTTAAGATACGCGACGGCAGTATCATCAACTTCCGCGGGGACCCGTTCGAAGCGACAATGAACGTCAACGCGATTTATAACCTGACTGCCAACATACAGGACTTGGATGCCAGCTTCGCCTCCGAAAGCGCACGGCGAAACATTCCGGTCAACTGCGTGCTAAACCTCGATGGTGTGTTGCGCAACCCAACTATCTCATTTGATCTGGAACTGCCCGGCTCTAACGAAGAATTGGAACGACAGGTGAAAAGTCTCGTGGACACCGAAGACATGATGACGAAACAGATCGTCTATCTGCTTGTCCTCAACAAGTTCTATACGCCGGAGTACACGAACAACCAGTTTAAGTCGAACGACTTCAGCGCCGTTGCCTCGTCCGCCATCTCGTCCCAGATATCGAGCCTTATGAACAGTTTCACGGATAAAGTGCAACTCGGAACCAACATCCGTACCAGCCAGGACGGCATCGAAGATACGGAAGTGGAGATGCTGCTCTCCAGCCAGCTGTTGAACAACCGCTTGATCTTTAACGGAAACTTCGGCTATAAGAACAACGCGACCCAGAAGAACGCTTTCATCGGCGAGTTCGACCTCGAATACCTGTTGACGCCCAGCGGCGACATCCGCCTGAAAGCCTACAACCATGCCAACGACATGTATATGTTCCTTAAACAAGCCCTCACCACGCAAGGCGTCGGTATCATGTATAAGAAAGATTTCACTCGCTTCTCCGACATCTTCCGCCGGCGAAAAAGATTCCCGTTGATCCCGCTGCGTCCGGCAGCACCGGACAGTACAACGGTCATTCCGGAAAGAAATAAAGATTACTTTTAGCACAAGTCATTTCTCCGGGCCTCTATTGCATGTTACGGCTGTATTCTTTCCATGTCACAACTGTCTTCCTTCTATGTTACGGTTGGGGTTCTTTTGTTTCACAGCTGTGACATGAATAGCGGGTAGGTACGGAGGGGGCACACATCCCACATCGTTCACTCTATCTTCCGGGTTGTTCCTTCCTTTACGGCACTATAAACCCATGAAGTACTGCGATACCATTTTACAGGCGATCCTGACTCGTCAGGACCTTCACGCTTTATACAATGTACCGTAGAGATGCACAGCCATACATCTCTACGGTACACCGACAAATAAGGATATGTACATATTTACATTATATCCTATGCAAAGAACAATATCAACAACTGCGCCGTCAGTACCCGAAGGAACATGGTCAACGGATAGACAGTTGCATAGCCGACAGACGGAGCATCGTTTCCGGCTGTCGCATTCGAATAGGCCAATGCAGGCGGGTCGGTCGTACTACCGGCGATAAGTCCCATTAAGGTAAAATAGTTCACCTTGCAGAAGTAACGTCCGATACAGCCGATGATCATCAGCGGAACAAACGTGATGATGAAGCCGTAGCCGATCCAGGCGAAACCGCCATTGTTCACGATCGTATCGACAAAACCGTCACCGGCGCTGATCCCCACACAGGCAAGGAATAGCGTGATACCGATCTCGCGCAACATCAGGTTCGCACTCTGTGTCGTATAGGTTATCAGTTTATAGTGATAGCCGAAACGGCTGATCAGGATAGCAACAATCAACGGACCACCCGCCAGACCTAACTTAACCGGCTGCGGAATACCGGGGAAGGTGATAGGAATGCTTCCTAAGATGATACCTAATGCAATACCGACAAAAATCGTGATCAGGTTCGGTTCGTTCAAGCGTTTCATCGAGTTGCCCAAGACCTTCTCGACATTGGATATTGCCGTTTCCGTACCGACAACATTCACACGGTCGCCCACTTGCAAGGTCAGTCCCGGCTTGGCGACCAAGTCGACACCGGCACGGGTGATACGGGTGATATTGATACCGTAAAGTTTACGCAGCTTCAACTGTCCCAGGCGCTTGCCATTCAGTTCCGGCTTCGTGATCAGGATACGGCGGTTGATGAACTGGCTTTCCATGCGAATCCACTGCTTACGCTCCATGTCGATCTCCTCGCCGATAAAGGCCTTGATCGTTTCCGCATCCGCCTCAGTCGTGATCACAAAAACTTTGTCGTTCTCCTGCAAGACAGTATTTGCAGAGGCAATCTCGATTTGCTTATCGCTGTCGCGCCAGATACGCGAGATCACAAAGTCGCGGTGCTCCAAGAGGTTCGACAGTCCGGCAACAGTCTTATTGAAGATAGCCGGATTCTTGACCACCAGCGAAATAGGTTTAGCCTCATTGGTGTGGGAGGCATCTTCACTGTTCAGTTGCTCGTTCTCCTTATCGAAGCTCACGCGGAAGATATACCGGATCAGGATGATAGACAGGATGATCCCGATCACACCCAACGGGTAAGCAACAGCGTATCCCAACGCGATTGTATTGTCCGCCACCCCGTGCATATCGGAATAGGCCTGCTGGGCGGCACCCAATCCCGGCGTATTCGTTACTGCCCCGGACAAGATACCCACCATCGTCGGCATCGGAACGCCGGTCACATAATGCAGGATGATAGCTGTTGCCACGCCGAGGAATACGATTCCGCATGCCAGCATATTCAGCGTGATCCCCCCTTGTTTAAAGGAAGAGAAGAAACCCGGCCCGACCTGCATACCCACGGAATAGACGAAGAGTATCAGTCCGAACTCTTTGAAAAAGTGAATCACGTTGTGGTTGATAGTAAAACCAAAGTGCCCTAAAATGATTCCCACAAACAGCACCAGAGTAATTCCTAAAGAGACGCCGAAGACCTTGATCTTACCCAACTGTATGCCCGCAGCAATCACAAAGGAAAGTAGAAGTATGGAGTGGCCAATGCCCTCACCCCATAACAAATCGTTAATCCAATTCATAATATATACGTGTAGTTATTATCTTTATTCGCCTTAAGGACAGCAAAGGTAGATATTTACTTTGTGTTTAACAACATAAATTGTATCTTTACCCGCCAAATAATTTAAAAGATGAGAAAGAGCTATTATATCCTATTGGGCTTGCTGGCCTGCCTGTCGCCGGTCTTTGCCCAGAACGATGCAGACACGGTGACATCTGCATCGGAACAAGTACCGGCGAAGATAGTAACCATTAATACAAGTGCCGGGACGATGAAAGCAAAGTTGTATGACGACGTTCCCAACCACGTCCGCACCTTCATAGACCGGGCCAAACGGGGCGAGTTCGACGGGACACTGTTTACCCGTGTGCTCCCTGAATTTATGATACAGGGTGGCGCACCCGACTCGCGCAACGCTCCAGCCGGTGCCCGTTGCGGTTTCGGCGACCGGAACGCAGAGATCATGCCGGAGATGAGACCCCACCGTTTCAATAAACGCGGAGCACTGGCCGCTCCCCGCCAGAACGACGACATCAATCCGCAAAAGAAATCGGACATGTCCCAATTCTACATCGTACAGGGAAAGATCTATACCAACGGCGAACTGGATACGCTGGAAATGATTGCCAACCAGGACATCAAGGAGAAAGCGATGGAGAAATACTTCTACCCCGTCCGCGCCGAACTGCGTATGCAAAAAGTCAGCAACAAGCGCGAATACCAGAAGCGTCTGCGCCAGATCAATGCCCAGGTCGATTCAGTGGTGCGCTCCACCCCCGGGCACCTGCTGTTCACCAAAGAGCAACGGAAAGCCTACACGACCGTAGGTGGTTGCCATCACCTGGATGGAAACTACACCGTATATGGCGAACTCGTTGAAGGTTTCGACGTGCTCGATGCCATTGCCGGACAGCCCCGCGACGAATACGACCGCCCGAAAAAGGACGTCCGTATCATCAAAGTCACCGTAAGCAATTGACAATGGACAATGGACAATTATTTCTTCATTATTAATTCTTAATTTTTAATTTACCAACGTGCTTAAACGAGATTTCATCATGGTACAGATCGAGGAACTGGCTAAAGTCGTCCTCCAGATCATTACGAACCGCAACACGAATGCAGCCCGCCGTATTCCGGAACTGATACAAACCGTGTACACCTCCCTGAAGCTGGACCGTCTGACACTGATGACGGTTCCGCTCGAAGAACTGATCCGCCGCCTCAACAGCGATGACGGCGGTGGCATTCCCCGTCTCGAGATCGCCGTCAAAACCCTGATCGAAGAGAGCTACCTCCACCCCGGCGAAGAACAGGATATGTTGCAGCGGGCCAAGCTCCTGCTGGAATATATCCAGACGCACGACAACACATTCTCCTTGGAACGCGTCAGCCTGTTAGACGAATTGGAACAGCGTCTCAGCAAATAATTAGTTAAACCTTTAACCAAAATACCAAAGATATTTTCTACCTTTGCGCCGGAAAAGCAAAACAGCAAGACAGCAATGGTAGAGAATGAAGCAGCACACGAATTAGTACTCCAAATCTTAAAGACGCGAATGACTTTCCGCCAAACTATACAGAGAGTACTAAAGTCCAATAACGTCGACATGACATTCGAAATGCTCCAGGTGATGCACCGCCTATGGAAAAAGCCCGGAGTCAGCCAGCAATATCTGGCGGAACAGACAGCCAAAGACAAAGCCTGCCTGACCAATCTCATCAATAACCTGGAGAAGAAAGGTTGGGTGGAACGGCGTGAAGACCCGTCGGACAGGCGCAACAAACAAATCCACCTGACCGAAGCAGGGGAAGAACTTTCACACCGCGTAAAGCCGCTCCTCCATAACATCTATGATGAAGTCGGCGCACGCCTGACAACCCGCCAGATTGAATCGTTTATGAACAACTTAAAGAAACTGGATGAGATACTGGACAAGATATAGTTTATTATTGTTACTTATATTCACCAAGCCTGCTGCGGGAAATGCCCAGCAGCAGGCTTATCCTCTTTCCCTCGACGAACTGTTCAAGTTAGGAACCGAAAACAGCCTCCGCCTCCAGGCCAGCCGGATGCAGGAAGCGATTGCCGGCGAAGAAGAAAAGACGGCCCGTACCCAACAGCTGCCCGACATCAGTGTCGGAGCGACAACCGGCTACATCGGCCAATCCACCATCTTCCGGCAGGGACTGTCGAAGCCGACGCATCCCGATATGCCCGACTGGTCGCATAACTACAATGTAGAAGTGGCACAACCGCTCTACCAGGGCGGTAAGATACGCAACACCATCCGCCGCGCCTCACTCAAAAGACAGGTAGCATCCCTCAGTACGGCAGGCGACCAGGCAGACGTGAAGCTCTCCCTCCTCCGCCAATACATGGACCTCTTCGCCCTTTACAAAGAGACGGAAGTGCTGGCACGCAACATCGAGGAATCCGACCGCCGCCTAACAGACATCCGCCGTATGTGGAAAGAAGGCATCGTCACACGCAACGACGAGATACGCAGCGAACTGCAACTCACCAACGACCAGCTCGCACTCCGGGAAGCCAACGACAACATCTCCATCGTCTCCCAACAGCTCGACATCGTGCTCGGACTCGACGAAAGCCTGCTCATCCGGCCGGACACCACGCTCCTGGCTGCCAGTACCTCCCTTAGCAGTTGCGAAGCCTATATCCAACAAGCCTACTCGAATTACCCGGGCCTGCAAATCGCCCGCTACAATACACGCCTGGCAGAAAACGACATCCGCCTGTCACGGGCCGACTACCTGCCATCGCTTTCCATCCATGCCGGCAATACGCTGTCACGACCGCTCACCAGCACGATGGAAGATATGTTCGCCAACAACTGGAACGTGGCCCTCAGCCTCTCCTACAACCTCTCGTCCCTCTACCGGAACAAGCACAAGATGCAGGAAGCACGGCAATACGTCAGCCTCCGCCACAACGCCGAGGAACAGATGATGCAACAGATACGCGTCAATGTACGTACCGCCTACATCCGCCACCAGGAAGCCATCGACCGGGTGAAAGCACTGACACTCTCCGTCAGCCAAGCCGAGGAAAACTACCGGATCGTCAACAACCGCTACCTCAACCAGCTGTCCATCCTGACAGACCTGTTGGACGCCAGCAGCGTACGGCTCAACGCCGAACTACAGCTTACGACGGCACAGAGCGAAGCGGTCTATACCTATTATCAACTTATGCACGCATGTGGAAACTTATAAACCCATAACAAAATGAGCACATCTATCCATCATAAAAGAAGAAAACGGCTGATACGGATAAAGATCAGGAATATCATCGTGAACACCGTCTGCACCCTCCTCATCCTGGCAGGTATCTCGTGGACAGTCCACTACTTCTGGAAGTATGTCAACTACGAGATCACGAACGACGCAGTGGTCGACCAATACGTAATCCCCGTCAACATCCGCGTGCCGGGCTACATCAATGAAGTCCGCTTCACCGAACACCAGTTCGTACACGCCGGCGATACGCTTCTCATCCTCGACGACCGCGAATACCGCATTAAGAAGAAAGATGCCGAAGCCGCCCTGATGGATGCCCGTGCCGTCCGTGACGCACTCAGCTCCGGTATCCGCACCTCGGAAGTGAACGTCTCCGTACAAGATGCCAATATCGCCGAGACGAAAGCCCGCCTCTGGCATCTCGAACAAGACTACCGCCGCTACGCCAACCTCCTGAAGGAAGAATCCGTCTCCCGTCAGCAATATGAACAGGTAAAAGCCGACTACGAAGCCATGCAGGCACGCTACGAAGCCTTGACACACCAGAAGCAGGCCGCCCAATCCCAATATTCGGAAACAAACAAAAAGACAGGCAGCGCCGACGCCGCTATCCTCCGTAAAGAAGCGGAACTGGAAATGGCAGAACTCAATCTCAGCTACACCGTCGTCACCGCCCCATACGACGGCTACATGGGGCGCCGCACACTCGAAAAAGGACAGTTGGTCCAAGCTGGGCAGACCCTCACCTATCTGGTTCGCGAACAGGATAAATGGATAACCGCCAACTATAAGGAGACACAAATCCCCAACATCTACATCGGCCAGAAAGTGCTTATCAAGGTAGACGCCTGGCGGCAACGCACCTTCCACGGCGTCGTCACCGCCATCTCCGAAGCGACCGGCTCCAAATACTCCCTTGTGCCGACCGACAACTCCGCCGGCAACTTCGTCAAGATACAGCAACGCATCCCTGTCCGGATCGACCTGCAGGATGTTTCGCCCGAGGACATGCAACTGCTCCGGGCCGGTATGATGGTAGAAACGGAAGCCCTGTTGAAACACTAACAACAAAAGGAAGAAGATGAGCCGGCTACAAGCACTGAACGTTCCGATCCGTCCCTGGGTACCCCGGTGGCTGGGGCTTGTTACGGCTTTCGTCATACTGCTTCCTATCATGTTGATCAACGGGGCGTACACGGGCGATATCATCGAAGTGTCCGGCACATTAGGCGTGATGAGCGAAGACATCCGCATGGCCTATTACGCCACATCAGCCGGTATGGCAATCGCCTACCCCATCATTCCCAAGCTACGGCCGGTCATCACCACAAAAACCGTCCTGCTGAGCGACCTTATGCTACAAGTTGTCCTCAGCCTGATCTGCGCCAACGTGACAAAGATGGAGATTGTCATTGCCTGCAGTTTCTTTATCGGCATACTGAAAGCTTTCGTCATGCTGGAGTTCATCATCATGACACGCCCGTTCTTCAGTCCGTCGAACGTCCGCAGCGAGTTCTACGCCTACTTCTATCCGCTGGTATTCTCCGGCGGCCAGATATCGATGGCGTTGACGGCGCAGCTTGCCTACTCCTACCAGTGGCAGTATATGTATTATTTCGTGATCATCCTCTTGCTGGTGGCAATCCTGTTCGTCCTCATCTGTTTCCGCTATGCCCGCCGGCCGATCAGTTTCCCTTTCCGGGAGATCGACTGGAAGAGTATGCTGTTAGGTTCGTCCGTCCTATTGATGATTATCTATGTGGCGACTTACGGCAAAACGCTCGACTGGTTTTCGTCGGACAAGATAGTGGCTTACACCTGCATCATTCCGGTGCTCCTGTGGCTGTTCGTGTACAGGCAGAAGGTACGTAAAGTCCCTTATATACGACTTACGGTTTTGAACAGCAGCAAAGCGCTGATCGGATACCTGTTCATGGTGATTACGATGGTGCTTTCTTCTTCCAGCTCGCTGCTCACGAGTTATCTGAACTCGGTGCTCAGGGTGGACAGCGTACATGCCAATTCGCTCTACCTCTGGATGCTGCCCGGTTTCATCTGCGGAGCCATTATCTGTTTCTGGTGGTTCAGGTGGCAGCGGTGGCGCTTCAGGCGGCTGATAGCCTGGGGAATGACCTGCTTCGCCATCTACCTGGCAATCCTCTATTTCGGCATACGGCCGGACGGGACGTACGAGATGCTATACCTGCCAATGTTCTTCCGCGGAATGGGGATGCTGATCCTCTTTATCGCCTTCGGTGTCTATGTGGTGGAAGATATGGACCCGAAGCTGACGATATACAACGCCTTTTTCCTGATCACTTTCCGGTCGGCACTCGCACCTGCGCTCGCCGCCTCGTTCTTCAACAATATGATCTACCGGATGCAGTTGCAATCGATGTCCGTCCTATCCGAAACCATGCGCATGGACAACCCGCTCGCCGCCGGTCCATACAACCAGGCGCTACAAAGTGCATTGGCACAAGGCCGCCCCCTGGAAGATGCCACGCAGCTGGCCACCAATACACTCTACAATACCTTGCAGGTACAAGGACTGTTGCTGGGACTGAAAACCCTGATCGGCTACACCCTGCTCTTTACCATCATCATGGCCATAATCTCCCGCTTTATCCCGTTCCATAAGACCTTGAAAGTCGCAATTGTACGGACCGGCGAAGATATGGTATAAGCTTACAGGACTTCCAGATAGCTCCGCCCATTGCCGGCACGGTTCACACAGATACGTACGGGTATGCGCTCGGTCATTTCCTGCACATGCGAGATGACGCCGATCTTCCGTCCCTGCGTACGCAAGCTCTCCAACGCATCCATCGCCACCCGGAGCGTGTCGGCATCCAACGAGCCGAACCCTTCGTCGATAAAGAGGCTTTCCACCTTCATCCGGTTGGACGAGAGGGACGACAGCCCAAGGGCAAGCGCCAGCGAGACAAGGAACGATTCACCCCCCGAAAGGCTGTGGACGGTACGCACCTCGTCGCACATATCCCGGTCTATCACCTGGAGGGCAAGCGTTTCGGGGACGCGTTCCAGGCGGTAACGGCGTGTCAGTTCGCGCAGTTGCACATTGGCATAGCTTAGCAGGACATCCAGCGTATATCCCTGGGCGATACGGCGGAACTTGGCACCGTCGGCAGAGCCGGCCAGTTCATTCAGCTTCGCCCAGCGTTCGCTTTCGATGCGCCGAACGTTCAGTTCTTCCTGCAAGCCGGATACTTTCGCCTTATTATCGGCCTGGGTCCGCAGCCGGAAAGCCAACTCTGTTTTCTCCTGCGTTATACGGGGCAAGGTGTCTTCAAGCTGCCTGCCATCCGACGAGGCGAGATAATCTGCCGTCCATCTATCCAACGCCTCCCGGCGCCGGGCCAGGTCGGCCGAGGCTTCGGCGAGGTCTTTTGTTATCTGGTCGGCTATGCCGCGTGTCTGTTCGGCAATGCCGGACTGTTCGGTTTGGGTAGCCAGCAGTTTCTTCAGGCGTTCCTTCAGTTCTTCCATCCGCCGGGAATATTCCTGCTCGACCGCATCCGCCGGACGGCCATTCAGCAGTTTGGCACGCTCCGCCTGCAAAGCAGTAAAGACGGAGCGGTTCTTTTCATTCAACTGCAAAGCTTCCTCATATTGCTTGCCGAGAGACGGGAGGAAAGAGGCGAGCGACTCGCATTCCGCCTTCTGCGCGCTTTCCTGCCGTTCCAACAGGCGCAGTTTATCCGTATTCTCATGCCATTGGCGGGCAAAGTCGGTCAAGGTCTTCCGGAAAGTATCCGGATTCTGTTGCCAGGCTTTCTTCCAATCGCTGTTGCCGAACAGGACATCGGCAGCGGAAAGGGATTGGACCAGCTTGGCGGTTTGTTCCTTCACCGTCGCTTGTTCCTGCTCATGCCGGCTGGCGACGAGCTGTTGCTTGCTGACGATCTCCTTGCAGGCGGCTTCGCTGTCCGCCAGTTCTTTATGCAGGCGGAGCAGTTGTTGTTGAAGGCGGGCCAGTTCGCGGGTTCCGGCCGTATAAGCCTCCTTCTTTTGGGATAACGCCTGTAGTTGCAATGTCATGGCGGCGACGGGGACTATCTCCTTCCCCTCTCGAGAGGGAGCAGGGGGGGTGTCAGGAGAGGCGACGAAAGGATGATGCGTACTCCCGCAGACCGGACAAGGCTGCCCTTCCTGCAATTTAGCCCGTAGCTCCTTTATATCCCCGGAAGCCTCCAGGCGGGCCTGTTCGATCAGCAGTTGTTCCCGTTCCCGGCGCAATTGCTCGATCTGTTTATCCAGTGCCGGGACGTCAATAGCCTTCAGTCCTTCTTCCTGCTTCCGGTATTCTTCCTCTGTCTGTTGCAAAACCCGCTGCTTGCCCATGGCTGTCTTTTGCAAACCAATGAGTTGCTTGCCCAATTCCATCACCTCCTTTATAATAGAGTCAATCGAACGGCTGGCTGTCTCCATACCCAGACGGGCGGCAGCAGCCGCATCCAGATGAAGCAACAAGGCTGAAAGCTGTTCGGCAATACTTTCCTTATCCTTAAAACGTTCCCGCCAGGCGGTCAGGCGGGCAATCTCTTCCGCCCCGTGTTTCCGGCGGAGGACGGCAGCCTGGTATTTGTCTTCCGCCTCTTTCTTCCGGGCGGTGGCATCTTTTAAGCGCTGTTCCGAATCGGAGCGATCGCGGAGAGCCGTGTCCAGCTGGATATCCAGCTTACGCGCTTGCAGGATTTCCTGTTGAAGCGACTTGAACCGGGCTTCCGATGCTTGCTGTTCCTCCACCCCTTTTTCATACTCGCGGCGGGCAATGGCCAGAAGTTCCGTTGCACGTGCCAGCCTGTCGGCCGCCTCTTTTTGCTGCACCTGCCGGGCGGCAATCGATTGTTCGGCGGCGCGAACAGCCTCCTGAAGCGCCTGTTGTTCGGCTTTCGCCTTTTCCTGGTGCTGCAATTCCTTTTCCGTAGCTGCAAGGCGGAGGCGCAGGTCGCTTTCCTCCTCATCTGTCAAGAGCTCGACAGACTGTATGCGCAATTGAATCGCGTCGAAGGCTTCTTTTGCGCGGGCATTCTTTTCGAAAATCTGGCGGGAGATGGCGGAATACAACTCCGTCCCGGTCAGCTTCTCCAACAGGGATGCTTTTTCTCCCTGTTCGGCTTTCAGGAAAGTGGAGAAGTCGTTCTGCGCCAACAATACGGAACGCGTAAACTGCTCGAAGGTCAGCCCTATCAGGTCGATGATACGGGCTTGCAGCTCGGAACGCGTCCCTTGCTCCTCCTCCGCCTTATCCAGGTTATACAGGGCCAAACGGGGATTCTGCAAACGTCCGTTTTCCTTGTCACGGGCACGCGAGACGGACCAGCGCGCCCGGTAGCGGTGTCCGTTCAATGCTACAAAATCCACTTCGGCATAGCCCGAAGCCGTGCCTCGCCGCAACAGGAAACGGGGATCGCTCTGCGACAGCTGTTCATTGCTGACATCCTGCAACTTGACATTGTTTTCCTTCGCCTGATCCGTACGGGGCGTACGGGCGAACAGTGCCAGACACATGGCGTCTAACAGCGTAGATTTTCCGGCTCCCGTCGGACCGGAGATGGCAAATATACCGGCCGAAAGCAACGGCTCAGCTGTAAAATCAATTTCAAAATCACCTTCCAGCGAAGCCAGGTTGCGGCCTCGTATCGCTAATATCTTCATAAAGAAACCTCCCGTCTTACCTCATTAAACATCTGTTCCAGCTCTTCCGGCAAATCGCCTCCGAAACGATTCGTGAACGCGTGCCGGAGCATATCCAACGGATCGATCTTTTGCAGGTCCGTATAAGACAAAGGACGGAAATCTTCTTCATCCTCCCGTTTCGGATAAGAAGGGATGATGGATGTCAGGCGCACCGCCTTGTCCGCCAACGCCTCTTCCACCCGGTGCCGGAAACCCGGATCGGGCTCGGTCAGCAAGACTTGTACTTCCAGGTAAGGCCAGAGGCTGCGATCCGCCGGAGTGTCCGCCGGCGGCAAATCCGCAAGTTGCAAAAGCACTTCCGCCGGGGATGCCGGTTCCGCCGGAATCCGATGCAGACCGGTCCGCAAAGGGACAGGCACCGCTTCCCAACCCGACAGGCATCCGTTTTCGAGCGTGACGGCAACCACCTGATGACGGTAATGTTGTTCGGAGAAAGACATGGGCAACGGGCTGCCGGCATAGCGTATATTCTCGCGGCCTCCAACACGTTGCGCCTTATGGATATGCCCGAGGGCGGTATAGGCCAAACCTTCGTCGAATGCATCTGTGCTGACGGATTCCAGACCGCCCATAATGGTGCGCTCGCTCCGGTCGTCTTCAGACAGTTCGGCTCCCGTAGCGTGCAGGTGTCCCATTGCGACAAGTGCCTCTCCGGGCTGCCGCTGCGCATCGGCATATTCATAGAGTTGGCGGTACATCCGGGTAATACCTGCCACATAGGTATCTTTTCCCTCATCCGAAGCCGGATAATCTCCCTGCCGGAGATACGGCACGGCGAGGCAAAGGGCTTCCCGCTTCCCTTCTTTATTATACAGGGGTATAAGCAACGATTCAAAGTCGATCTTACACAAATCTGTCCGGGGGATAATCCCGACAATCGACGTATTCAGTTCTTCCAACAGCGGTATCGGCGCTTCTAACCGTCCCGCCGAATCATGATTCCCCGCCACGACGACAACCTGCAAATGCGGATTACGGCGGTTCGCCTCTCTCAAGAAGCGGAAAAAACGACGTTGCGCGGCTGCCGAAGGATTGGCAACATCAAAGACATCGCCGGCAATCAGCAGCACGTCAGCCTGCCGCTCCGCCAACATCCCGGTCAGCCAAGTGAGAAACGCCTCATGCTCTTCATCCCGGTCATACCCGAAGAAGGTTTGCCCTAAGTGCCAGTCGGCGGTATGTATGATTTGTAGTGACATGTTTTTCGTTATTTAGTGACTATCTACAAGATGTAAGTTCGAGCTTGAATGGAAATGCTCTTGCTTCTTTCAGCCATTCGCTACTCTCCCTTTAATAAAGTTTTTCCTTTTTCCGTCAGATAATATTTCTGTTTGGGATGTTTGGGTTGTTCAGGATAAAGCGGCTCTACCAAATTCAGTTCTATGCCTGGATAAAGGTAGTTTTTCAGGAAGTTCCTTTTATCTTTCAAGCCCATTGACTCCATAATTTCTTTAGCCGAATATGTATCACCACCGATTGCAGCCAGAACTTTTTCAACTTGTGGGATAACTGTGGGGTAACTGTGGGGTAACTGTGGGGTAGCTGTGGGGTTTTGTCCGACAGTATCCCGTACATACCGAAACACAACCTGCACAAACGAACCATCCGAATGAAACTCCGGATCAGGAAGCCCCACACGACGACATTCGCTGATCATCAACCCAATGCCACGCCCCCAGCTTTCCAACACTTTGCTTTTATAAAGGACATTGGCTATAACAGGATTTTGCGGTTCAGAATCATGCGGTCCTAACAACCTCTCCAATGTCATATCCTCCGGGAACGTGCCGCTGTTCGTCACTTCCACACGATCATCGTAGATTGCTATGCTGACGGAACTGCCCGGTTTGTGGTACAGACGGTGTGATAAACTGTTCACGCAACTCTCACGCAGAGCTTTGTAGGGAATGGCCAGTTCCTCTTCCCTGTATAGCTTTTCTACCTTCCCGGAAAGTGACAGATGCTTGAAGAAGAAAGCCATGGCCGCATCCAGCAGTTCAAAGATATTGCCGTGTACTCGCTGGTTGTCCATAAACTCGTCTTTATTCAGACCTTTGAAGCGTGCCATCCGCAACAAGCATTGCGGATAGTCCGACAAGTTTTTGCCAAACAATACCGCTGCCGCATTTTTCAGTTTACCATCATCCGATGAAAGGTTGAATTTTCCAAGGATAAGCGGAATATCTTCTATCATGGTCGTTTCCGGCAAACGTCCGCTCTCGACCCCCATACGGACTGCACCGCGGATAACATTAGAGTCAAGGTTTTCGATTTTCAAACTCTCATTGATGATAGCCTCCCATCCATATTTACCCCCCCGTTGTAACAGCAACCGGTTGTATTTTTCCTGCGGCATGATAGATGTAACACTTTCCATCCGGTGGTAGGCTCTTCCTTTATAAACGAAAGGGCGGACCGTTAGTTGCGGATCAGCGTGAAGGGCAATCACGTACCTGTTTGTGTCAGGAATAGCAGTATAAGAAATTTTGATTACGGTCAATGGCTCTATCCGCCTGATAGCTTCTACAATATCCCGTTTTGTCTTGTCGCTCAAATCTTGACCGATTATCTTTCCTTTATCTGTCACGCCGAACAACACGACTCCCCCCGTCCCATTGAGAAAGGCGCAAAGCGTTTCCATACCGCGCTCCAACTGCCCGGTGGTTTCTTTAAATTCAATTTGTTCACTTTCCTTCTGGACTATCAGATGCTTTATATCCTCAAGGTTATCTATTTTCATGCCGCATATTATTGATTTACAAAAATACTCTTTTTCTGTAGATAGACAAAGAAAGGGGAACCTCACGGCCCCCCTTTCACAAACTCACTATTAATAATCTTTGCTCATCAGAGAAAGATTACCTACCAAAAAAATTGCAGTTTATCGTACATTTACTTTTGTTACAACAGCTTCGCTACCTGTGCCGAGTTTCACCAGGTAGATACCGGAGGAAACAGGGATCTGCGTTGCGCTGCTGATTGTAGCATGGTAAACGACTATGCCGGCGATATTCACAACCCATGCCTGCATTGGTGCAACAGGCTGGATGTGGATGTATCCGTTCTTGCCGTAAACGGCAGTGTTGGCGATTGCCTCTTCCAATCCGGTAGCAAAGTCGACTGTCACCTCGCAGGTTGCAGTCTTGCCACCATCTTCGGTAGTGACTGTGACGGTAGCTTTTCCGACTTTCAGGGCAGTCACTTTACAGCTAAGACCATCGCTGCCTTTTTCGACCTTCAGGATCGTTTCGTCGCTGCTCTTCCAGGTTACATTCTGGTTGGTAGCGTCAGACGGATTGAGGGTTGCTTTGAGAGTGAACGATTCCTGACGCGGAAGCGTTTTGGTTGTCGCGTCAAGAGATACGCTTTCTACGGAAACGGTAGACGGACCAACCGGAGGTGTCGGGTCATTTGCATTGTCGGCTTTCGTGGATGCATAGGTAACAGTATAGTTATCCGTATCACCGCCGCTTACATGAAATTCTCCATCGATCAGTTGAACATCCGGATTATAGTCTGCCAGTTGAATGCCTGTTTCACCTGTTTCGATCAGAGTGAAACGGGCACGTTTGATCAGTTCGCTCCGGTTTGGAGCTTGCTTCAGGTCTGCCAGCATGGTCGATTTCAGGATTGAACCTGTAAGACCACTTCCCGCTGCGGTTAGGCTATAGTTCTTTTTGTCTGCATCATTTACCAATGTCCAACCGCTGATAGCTACTTCCGCATTAACATTTACATCCGCGAATGTAACCGTAACCGGAACTATCTCACCTTCAATTCGTCCGGTAGCCGCATAGTCAGATACGACTGTAGTCGTCTTACCGTCGTAATACTTGCTGATCGGACCGGAAATTGTCAAAGTTGCTTGTTTAATCGCTCCGGTTAATGCAGTTTCCAACTTGTAGTTATTACGTTGGCTACCTGTCAGAACTAATGCCTGAGACGGATTGATATTTCCTTTTCCAGCATCTTTCGTTTCAAAATTAAAGTTGATACCTGTTGTGTTCAACGCGATATCGTCTGTAATTGCATTGTCTGCATTATCTTTCAGCTCGACCTGCAAACCGGAAGCTAATGTTGTTCCATCGTAAACCTTTGAATATTCTCCTACGGGAACAGCCTTCACTGTCTGTGCCTGGATATCGAAATACATGAATTTGACATCAGTAGCACTGGTTGCAATAATAACAGCTCCACCGATACCGTTTGCTTTGCAAGTCAACTTGTCGTTTGCGTTATCTGTAATCGTCAGCTTTCCGGATGATTCGTAAGTGTAACCGGTTTCAGTTGTGATCTCGATTACATCTCCATAAACCTGAGCTATTGCGGTTGTATTATCCCAATTATCCATTGCCTTCGTTGAATATAAACGAGGAGCCAAAGCTTGATTAGTGGTGGCATCAGCAATCTTATTCAACGTCTGTCCGATAACAGTTTCGCCCTTTTTAATTTGCGTAAACTGGCCTGGTTCAGAAGTGCCGAAGGTTAAGTTTTCTTTACCATAACCGGCATCATCCACTAATAAAGTACCAATGTTTCCTGCGCTACCATAAACAATCGCAACCGGCGTTCCGCGTTTGATTGTCAGCGTACCCTGTTGATCGGCGGCTTTCAATGTATAGTTAGCCAGTTTAACCGTGCTGATATCCAAGCTCAACGTTCCCGTTTTTTCGGTTACGTTGTCTGTAAAGGATGTCGGCTCGGTTACCTTCAATGTACCGGAATAGATGCCCGGGATATTTGCATTTTCACCATTAACAAAGCCACTCCAGGTGAAAGTATAATCGGTGTACAGGTCGTTGTAGCTACGGACTGCATCGTTTACTTTAACTGTAAGAGCCTTAGCCTTGATTGAACCTGTCGGGGCGGATGGTTGCAGCAATGTGTAGTTGGCAGCAGCACCTTCCAGTTTTATTTCCGGTAACAGAATTGTCTGAGGTCCTGCGTTTACGCCGGCAAAGCGGGCACCAGAGACAGCAGCTACGCTAACATCATCATCACCAACCTTAGCATCATTGCTTAATGCATATATCGGTTGTGCTGTCAGAGTTGTTGTTCCGTCATACTCTTTTGTCAATTCATCTTGATTGCTCAATACCACTGAAACCGGTTTCGGTGTCACCTCGATTGTCATATAAGCATCGGCGGCAGCATAATCAGTATCAGTAGCGCGGCTCACTTTTACAGTTGCTTTACCAATGCCTTTGGTTGTCAGCTCGCCTTTTTTATTGATTGACAATACAGTGTTGTCACCCTCTACAATTGAATAATCATATGTACCTGTTGCACCGGCCTCATCACTGGTTCCTACCAAAGTTGCAGAACTACCATATGTCAGTTTAGACAAAGTGGAAGCAAAAGAAACTGTCTGCGGTTTCTTTGCGTCGATAACAACGGCGATTTCTTTACCGGTATTTTCTTTTGTACTGCCATTTTTACCAATTGTCGCTTTTGCCTGAATCGTATAAGTATCGGCTGCCTCTGCAAAAGAAGCAGTAGTGAAAGAGAATTCATTGCCTTTTAATACGGCTGTATTCGACACTGCACTTTCTGATTCTTTTTTAACAAGAAATACAACAGTAGTATCACCTTTGCTCAAACCAGTTGCCCCACCATTATCAACAATCTTTCCGATCATCGTGATCGACTTATCTTTGTTAACAACAGCACTGACTGTTTCGACAGTCGGAGTAGTAGCAGTCACTGTTAATGTGCAAGGCACGAATTTCAACTCATAATTCTTAGCTGTCAATCCGTAAGGAGTAACGGGGTAATCACCTGCCGGCGATGTTTTAGTGGCGGCACAGTTGAACTTCGGTGTTCCTTCTACGGCTGTTTCGGCTGTTTCTGAACCGACCAGAGTACCATAAGTAACATCAAATTCCGGATTTTCAGCGCCATACAGACGTGTCAGAGTATTGCTTTCTTTTTCTTTTGCTTTTGCCGTTACCGTCAATTCCTTCTTGCTGATATTGGTTGTTACAAAAGTAACCGGAGCCAAGTCATACCAAGCAGAAGAGTCTACCAAGGTGATTGCGTTATCTTCAAAAGTAACCGCCTTATTTGTTCCGACATTGGCATCTGCCATCGTTCCTTCGATAGTTCCAGACTGTGTAATCGTTAACTTACTACCTTCTTTTACACCGGAGAACTTGATCTCATCGGCTATCACATTTACCTTAACAGAATCTTCACCATCATAAACATCACCGTAAGCCTTCAAACCGCCAGTCAGAGAGATTGTGCGTTTGAGGATTTTCAGGGTCTGTTCGTATGTTTTCTCTGCGTTATTGGCAGTGCCTTCCGTAACTGTTATTTTCAATGTGACTGTACCGGGCTTCAGGATAGTCAAAAGCTTTCCGTCTGCATCAAGAGAAACAAATTCTTGGCCTTCCGTTCCATTTGTACCACTTTTAATCGAGATCGTTGCACCTGTTACATTCGTAATCAGCTTAATCGGATCAACACCGAACACAACGCTATCCGGCAAAGATACGATATGCGGATCGCTTGTATCAATCTCTGCATATGTATATTTATCACCTGAACCATCAGATGTATATTTCAACAGTTTCACAGCTTTACCCTGTTTAGCCAGTGCTTTTGCTGTTGCTTCATCATTGACTACTAAAACGTCAGAACATTGGATAGAAAGACTCTCTTTCAGAGTTCCGTCGTAGGAAGCCAAACCTTTCTGTAAATCATCTGAAGATATAGCAGTTTTTACAGTTCCATTAGCTGCGGTTGCTTTTACAGCTGCGACTGTTGCATCTTTACCGTATACAGAGCTATATACATAATCCGAACCTTTCAGACGTACATAATATTCGCCACCGACACAGTCAGTAAAGGTATTTTTTGTCGCAATTTCGTTATCGGAAGCAAAACCGCTGATTGTTGCTGTAGCGGGTTTGTCACCCAACTGACTATTATCACTGAAGTTTTCACGAATGATAATAGGTGTGGAAGTTGCGCCACCCGTTTCTGTTTTAGTAATACCTGTAAAAGTATTGCCGGTTACATTATATGATACGGCTACGCCCTCCCCGAATTTCTCTTTCGAGGTTTGCGGATAAAGAACGATTCCGTTTGTAACAAATGCCTCCCCGATATTGGCAGCTTGTGTAAACGCATTGCCCGTCAGTGTAACAGCATTGGCAAATACACTGATTGCATTCTTTTCATTGTATTTATATCCGGTAGAGCCACATTCGAAATTCAGGTCTTTGACCACTGCTTTTTCAGCTTCCACTACCAAATGGCCTTTAATCGTTGCTTTCTTTTCCGCATCAAGAGAAGTCAAAATGATCGCTTTTTTAATAATAATAGGATCCGTACAATTATATGTTCCGGTTGGTAATTCAATAACACTCCCCTCTTGTGCTTGAGTAATCACTTCATTCAATGTTTCTGCGGTTATTACATTTTTGTAGCAGACCAATCCTGATTTTTCATCATAGATTGTTCCTTTAATACTTAATACATCCATTGCTTTAGTGAAATAACTACGATGAGAATAAACGGCTTTTTCTCCCTCCTTGATCTTAATCGCAGAGTTCGTTATCGCTATGTTATTAACTTTTGGCACGGATTTATCATCTGTACCGTTCCAACCAAGCCGCATCAAAGCAGCTTCCGAAGCGTTCTCTGCATATTCATCATTCAAATCACAACCTTCAAATGACACCTTATTTCCATACGAGCGTATATCAATCAAGGTTGTTTGTTTCGCATTCAATGTTGCTTCGCGTGTCGGTCCTGCTTCTACCTTACATCCTGTAAAGTGAGCTGTTACACCATTAAACTTTTCCTGAAGGATTAAAGCCCCGTAAGCATTACTTTCACCTTGTGCAAGGACATTACTTATGAAATGTGTATTATCGGCTGTTATAGATGTATTTGTGTTCGCGATCGAACCATCTGTGGCAGATAAACTTCCGGCAGAAGTCATAATTGCTCCCCAACCCATTATTTTTCCGCCATTAATTGTTAACTTTTGATTCTCATTACGGACAGCTATTCCATAATAAAGAATGTCTATTTCAGGATTATTTAAAATAACCTCGGCCCCTTTTCCTTCCAAACGTACACCTGAAGCCCAATAACCTAAACCGGTATCCGGTTTTCCGTCAGTTCCACTGTTATTCGCCTTGTGCGTTAATTTACAATCAGAGATTGTTACTTTAGCATTTGATGAAACGCTAATAATACCATAAGGATTACCTTTAAAATCCGGATTTGGCAAACCTGTTTCCTGTATGGTTGCCCCATTTGCCCCCTGATCTTGCTTTTCAATGAATAAATCTTTAATTGTCACCTCTTCGGGCTGTGTCTCGTTATAAGCGGTTACATTGATCCAACCTTTCAGTGTTGTTTTGTCTTTTCCCTGGCCTTTAATGTGAAGAGCTTTATTAACAGTCAAATTTGCAGTATAAACTCCGGTTCCCAATGAAAGAGTTGAATTTGCCGGCATATGGGTTACTGTGTTTGCATCTAACGTATATGATTCATCGCTTGATATCAGATTTACCGTTACCGTTTCACCGCCTGTGATCGTTATATGCGGTCTGTCTGCAACATGACCAAAAGGAGAATAGAGTTGCAGTTCATCCATATTTCCAGATTCTAAAGCCATCTTATCATAATTGATGGTAATATTATTCAGAACAACCGAACCCTTTTCCACACCGGTAAACGTGATACGTCCGTTATTCAGCACCAAATTAGTCAGATGGGCTGTCCCAAGACTTTTATTAGTATCATCGGCAGGAGCGCTGAAATAGATTGATCCGGCAAAGTTTTCATTTTCCGGAGCATTGCAAACAAGGTTCTCCAAGGTTACATTATCCCCTAAGATTTCAATAACCTTATTCACCTCATGCTTGCAAACGATTGTTGCGTTCTTGATCGCTACGTTGTCTCCATGAATGGTGATCAGATTCTGGTCTACCCAGTTTCCGTTCACAGATTGAGTAGTAGAATAAATCTTTACATTTTCTTTGCTTTGTCCTTCGATAGTAACCTTGTTACGGGTGATAGCCAAGTAATTACCATCTCCGTCTGTTTTCTCATCCCGTGTGATGTTATAATCTCCGTTCTTTACGAAAATGACAATCGGATTTGTTTCATTGTTTGCATTTGCTGCCAAGACAGCCTCTTTTAATGTCTTAAACTGGTTTGTGGCCGCATCTGTCTCTACATTCGGATCGACAGTCAGCGTCGTGGTTGTTTCGGTTGTTATTGCCCAACCGATCCCTGCTATTGCCAGGAATGCCAATAGACATAATTGTATTTTTCTTTTCATGTGAAAATCTGTTTTTAATTAAGTAATCTCGATAAATGAATAGTTCTTCCCTATACTCGTTTAGGGTGTAATCAGTGTGGGTTACACGTAAACGGGTTTTTTCGCGCTTTGGTTTCTTCTTTATTTCATCGGCAATCTAAATTTGGGTCCCATCAATTCCCGGAGTGGAGGTTATACAAATAAAAAGAAGACGTGGGAACTGTTGATATATCTAATATTGAGGCTCTCGACTGCCCTTGCACCTGATATAAACAACAACCCACGCCCTTTTTACTCGTATATAGGCGTATGAGGGCATACGGGTATATAACAAGGAAAGGTACGTGAGCGTTCAGTTGTCTATTATCCAGATGCAATGAAATTGTCGAGATTTCAATATTAGGATAATATCTTTTAAACGCTTCTCGTAATCAATAAAACGCAGTGACCCGCAACGCTATGCAGGTGTACAGGGGCAAAAGTAGACCTTAATTTTCAATAAACAAAGAAAAAAGGAAAATAATGTGCCGATGAAATAATATGCCAACGGGAAAGATGGAATAATATTTTGTCGGTTCCGGGATTGATTCGGAATTTGACTCGTATTTACCGGACGCAGACGGGCGCAGATTACGCAGAGGAACGCAGACTTATTTTCTTTTAACACAATAAATGATCTGCGTTCCTCTGCGTCGTCTGCGAAATCTGCGTCCGGTAATACAAACATAGCGACGCACCGTTAAATCATCATTTACTGGTTCATTATTTCTTAGTTTTAGACCTTCTGCAAATTGAAAAATATACATTAACCCCCTGTTTCGACTGTTTTTCTATTTCGTCCGAAATCTTGATCGATTTTCGATTGACCCTTTTCACGATTTTAACCGGCTCGGCTGACAACAGCTGAAATGAGGTGCCGGACCCATTCCAAAAAGTGTACAATGTGATTGCCGAAAACCGTAAACACCGACAAAGTGATAAAGCTTAACTCCCGGAGAATCGAATATTTGCGAACGAAGGCGGACGGCGTTCCAAATATTCCAAGGTAATTTTAAGGGCTTGTTGCCGTGAGGTGCGCAGAAAATTGCCGTGAAGTAACGCTTCATCGCTCTGAAGGTTGACTTCGTGCTATATGAAGTCAACCTTCAGAGCGACAAAGTTCCGGGTCAGAGCGATAAAGTCCCTCTTCGCAGCGATAAGGTTCCGGATCATAGGAAAAAGCCCCTTTTTGACGGCTGAAAAGGGGATTAACATTTGTTTAAATTAGAGCCTCTTCTGGAACCTTAAAAACACGTTTTATACAATAAGCCCCCCCGCCGCTGGTTCTCTTTTGGGGGGCAGTACAAAATGTTTAGATCCCCTTAATAAAAGGTTGCTCTATAAATTCTTGAAAGGGGGTTCAAACCCACAGAAGAATCCGGCAAAGCCGGGAATTTGTCAACCCGTTGATTGAAATCAACGGCAAAATAGAGCCTGCAGCATGGGGGCTTATTGTATAAAACGCATTTTTCAGGGTCGAAAGACATCCGAAACAAAACAAATGTTAATCCAATTTTTTGACCTCAAAAAGGGACTTTTTCGCCTTTTTTGAACGTTTTCAACAATTATGACCGTCCTCTTTGCCACCATGACCGTGCTAATGTGTAGTGCACTCGGCACCTCGCGAAGATTAGCACGGTCGTAATGGCGATTTGGACGGTCGTAATTGAAAAGGGGCCCGTCTTTAGGGTAAAAAAGCCCCTGATTTTCCTTGAGATATTGGGGACGCCGTCCGTTTTATTTTCAAATATTCGATTCTCCGGGAGTTAAGCTTTATCACTTTGACGGCATTTATGCCTTCCGGTAATCAAAAAGAATGCATTTCAGAACGGGCTGCGCACCTCACCCCACCTATTGTCAGACAGAAAGGGATAAACAATGAAAAGAGTCAATCCAAAATCGATCAAGATTTCGGACGAAATAGAAAAACAGTCAAAACAGGGGGTTATTGTAATTATTAAGTTAGAAGACCTTGATAAAAAGATTTCCTATTTGCACCCAAAAGAGGGAACAAATTGCGATTCATCTATTCAAAGAAATTAAACCCCCAACACAATGTTTGCATCAATATCCAGCTTTCGGCTCAACTCCCGGGCAACCTTCAATGTTGGTTCACACCTTCCTGTAAGATAGTCACTAATACGAGAAGGACTAACTCCAAGCAGATCTGATAATTTAGCTTGGTTTATTCCCATCTCATACATCCAAGATAAGTATTATTCTTCAATAGCTAAATCCGAATTACTAAGATTTAAATATATAATCCCTCAATGAGTGCTTTTCTCATCCAGGTTCAACATCCGACATCGATGTCACTGAAATATAAATATTTTTTCCACACGAATTATTGTCCTATCTTTGTGCCGTCAATAAACAAGGGATTTTATGGATTGGTTACAAGAGGCTTTTTTGGAGCCTACAATGATTCAGGCTGTTATTATGATCTCGCTGGTTTCTGCAGTCGGGTTATATTTAGGCAGGATCAAGATATTCGGCATTTCGCTGGGGATAACATTCGTATTCTTTGCAGGTATCCTGGCCGGGCATTTAGGCATTGTCGTCAATAAAGACATGCTCTATTTCGCACAGAGTTTCGGGTTGATCCTCTTTGTCTATGCCTTGGGATTACAGGTAGGTCCGGGTTTCTTCTCCTCCCTGAAAAAAGGAGGTGTAGCCATGAATATGATGGGGTTAGGCGTTATCGTGCTGGGACTGGCCATGACTGTAGGGTTGCACTGGACAACCGGCGTTTCCCTCTCCAACATGGTGGGATTGTTATGTGGAGCCGTAACCAATACGCCTGCGCTGGGTGCTGCCCAACAAGCGTTGTTGCAGATAGATCCGGGCAACACAAAGGGGGTGACCGATATGGCGTTGGCCTGTGCCGTTGCTTATCCGCTCGGTGTGGTCGGCGTTATCCTTGCCATCATTATCCTGAAAGCGATGTTTGCCAATAAGGAACAGAAAGACCAGAAGGAACAGAGAGACACGACCACCTATGTGGCTGAATTTCAGGTAAGCAATCCGGCTATCTATGAAAAAAGCATCAAAGACATCATGAAGCTGACGGATAAGCATTTTGTCATTTCACGCATCTGGCGAAACGGCAAAGTAAGCATCCCGACATCGGACACATTGCTTCACGAGCATGACCATCTGCTGATTATCTCCGTCAAATCGGACGTAGAAAATATTAAAGTTCTTTTCGGTGAACAGGAGAATGTGGACTGGAACAAGGCGGATATCGACTGGAACGCAATCGACAGTCAGCTGATATCCCGTCGTATCGCCGTAACCCGCAACCGGGTAAACGGGGTTAAATTAGGGTCTCTCCGCCTCCGTAACCTGTATGGGATCAATATCACGCGCGTAAACCGTGCCGGCATCGACCTGTTGGCCTCTCCGGACCTGCGTTTGCAGATCGGCGACCGCCTGACGATTGTCGGTGAGGCGAACTCGGTAAATACGGTTGGGAAAATATTGGGTGACGAGATCAAACGGTTAAAAAACCCGAATCTGCTGGCAGTCTTTATCGGCATCACATTGGGTATGCTGTTAGGAGCTTTGCCAATCACCCTTCCGGGCATGAGTACTCCTGTCAAACTCGGCATTGCCGGCGGTCCGATTATTGTTGGTATCCTGATGGGGTCATTCGGTCCGCGCCTCCATCTGACGACTTACACGACGATGAGCGCCAACCTGATGTTACGCCAGTTGGGAATCATTATTTACCTGGCCGGATTAGGGATCGATTCGGGCGCACATTTCTTCGAAACGGTTTTCCGGGCGGAAGGTTTGTTATGGGTCGGACTGGGTTTCCTGTTGACAATCGTTCCGGTTTTGATCGTCGGTATCATGGCCTCCCGGTTCTTCAAGTTAGATTACGCGCATAATATCGGTATGCTCTGCGGCAGCATGGCAAATCCGATGGCATTGAACTATGCCAATACGACCGTCGAAGGCGACGAACCCTCCGTATCTTATGCCACCGTCTATCCTCTCTCGATGTTTATCCGTGTGATTTCGGCACAGTTGGTGTTAATGTTATTCACTTAGACCGGCTTTCGTGCACTTCAGAAGCACCTTCTCCCCATTTGCCAACGTTGTTGCAAACAGATAGACGGAACCGCCGTCAGTGATTTTTGTGCGTTTGCGCAATTCTTCTACGGAAAGGGGAAAGTTGCGCACGGTTATATTGGCTTGCGGGATGAGTTTGGAAAGGTTCTTACAGAGTTTGCCGGTAAAAGGGAAGACTTCGTCTACACGGAATATGCGGCCGGGAAAATCAGCGACCAACTGTTCCGAAGTGTACAGATGGCTGCTGATATGTAATTTCTTCACTCCCATCCGAAGGGCAATCTGCTTGAAAGCGCCTGCTTTCAGAACAGAGGCATTAGGTTCGTATAAATATCCGAAAACCTGACCGGTCGGCTGCAATCCGGCGCTGCGCTCCTCCTCCAATGTAAAAGAGAAAGATGATTCCGTTCCATCCGGGGCAAAATTAATGCAATGGATAACCGGGACGGTATTTTCGACCTCCCGTTCCACCACGAAAAGCAGTTCCTTGCATTCGTTCCTGACCGAAAGAACATGTACTGCCGTTGTCCCTGGCAACAGGTCCAACGTCATTTGTATATCCGCCATCGGGGAGAGTTTCGCAATGACACGGGGAGAGCGTTTCAATAAATCCGGCAATAATCTGGGGAGATCCGGCTCACAGTCCTGCAAGGCAAATACCCGCTTATTACTTTCTCCCCGCCGGGCCGGATCAATATAGAAAGCGTCAACCACAGGCAGTTTATCAATATAATGTGTGGTATCCGCATTTACAACTGTAATATTATCGGCTCCCAATACGGAGAAATTATGCCACGCCGCTTCGCAATAAGCAGGAAAACGCTCGATATAGGTCAGGTGATTCACCTTACGGGAAAAGAAATAGCTGTCGATACCCAACCCGCCTGTCAGGTCGCACATCGTCCAGTCTTCATCCGCCAAATGCTGTTTATAAGCCGCTGTCTGTTCGGAAGAACACTGTTCCGCAGCTATCTTGGCCGGAAAAACCAATTGCGCGTTCCCATACCACGACGGCAGTTTTTCCCGGATTTGCCTCCGGGCTGCAATCTGGTCTACCACAAAAGGCATATCTATCTCCGGATATTTAGATGCGGAAAGTAACAAGCGCGTCAAATCGTCGGCTGCATGTTCTTGTATGAATTGTATTTGAGAAATTGTCAATTCCATATCGGCCTCTAAAAAAGGATACCGACGAACAAAAAAGAAGATGCATCTCGTGAGGCGCATCCTCTTTCAAGCGGAAAGCGAGGGATTCGAACCCCCGGTACAGTTACCCGTACACCGCATTTCGAGTGCGGCCCGATCGACCACTCTGGCAGCTTTCCTTCGGTCGTCATTTGCGACTACAAATGTAGGGAAAATTTAATATCATTGTCCTTTAATGCGCGTTTTTTTCACATAGAAAAAGGGTATTCTCCTAAAAGAACACCCTTCCGCTTGTTAACGAATTTGCGAATTATTTGAAATAACGGTTATATAAACCTTCAAATCCTTTACCGTGGCGGGCTTCGTCTTTGCACATTTCATGAACTGTATCATGAATTGCATCCAGATTCAGCTGTTTTGCACGAGTGGCAATACGTTTCTTATCTTCGCAAGCGCCGCATTCTGCATCTTTACGTTTTTCCAGGTTAGTCTTTGTGTCCCAAACGACATCACCCAACAGTTCGGCAAACTTGGCAGCATGTTCTGCTTCTTCCCAAGCATAGCGTTTGAAAGCTTCAGCTACTTCAGGATAGCCTTCACGATCAGCCTGACGACTCATAGCCAGATACATCCCGACTTCCGTACATTCGCCCATAAAATGAGCGTTCAGGTCTTTAATCATTTCTTCATCACAACCTTTAGCAACACCGATCACGTGTTCATCGGCAAAAGTCAATGCACCGGTTGTTTCTACTAATTCTTTAAATTTGCTCTTCGGCTGTTTGCATTGAGGACAAAATTCAGGAGCTTCATCACCTTCATGTACATAACCGCAAACTGTGCAAATCCATTTCTTTTTCATCTTTGTAAAATTTTTATTGGTTGTATAATCGTAAAATACTTGTAACACTCGTTATTTGTTCTTTGCAAATGTATGGAAACATTCGAAAACATACCACACAAAACCTGATAAATTTATTCTATCTGTTAATTGATAAAAACTATGAAACTTATCTCCGGCGCCCAATGTTATAATTTCAAAAACTTATATATTATGGATACATCTAAGATTATCAACTTGCTGGGCAAAGAGGGCGAGTTCTTGCTGCAGCACACATGCAAAACAATCGACAAATCGCTTATACATACTCCATCCCCATCTGTCATAGACGATATATGGATCAATTCGGATAGAAACATCCAGACATTGAACAACCTCCAACGATTGTTAGGTAACGGAAGACTGGCAAATACGGGATATGTCTCCATCCTGCCGGTAGACCAGGATATCGAACATACGGCAGGCGCTTCATTCGCTCCAAACCCGATCTATTTCGATCCTGAAAATATTGTCAAACTGGCAATCGAGGGCGGTTGTAATGCCGTCGCTTCCACATTCGGGATTTTAGGCTCTGTCGCACGCAAATATGCACACAAGATACCCTTCCTGGTAAAGCTGAATCATAATGAACTGCTGACTTATCCTAATTCATACAATCAGATTATGTTCGGCACAGTTAAAGAGGCCTGGAACATGGGGGCTGCCGCTGTGGGTGCAACCATTTACTTTGGTTCGGGAGAGAGCAGAAGACAATTGATCGAAGTGTCCGAAGCCTTCGAATATGCGCATGAGTTAGGAATGGCAACTGTTTTATGGTGCTACCTGCGTAACAACGAATTTAAGAAAGATAATGTGGACTACCATGCAGCTGCCGACCTGACAGGACAGGCTAATCACCTGGGTGTCACGATCAAAGCAGACATTGTAAAGCAAAAGCTACCGGAAAACAACGGTGGATTTACAGCTATCAAATTCGGGAAGATCCACCAGAAAATGTACACGGAACTGGCCACAGAACATCCGATCGACCTTTGCCGTTACCAGGTTGCAAACAACTACATGGGACGCGTCGGCCTGATCAATTCCGGTGGAGAATCCCACGGGGCTTCCGATTTGAAAGATGCCGTCTTTACTGCCGTAGTCAACAAACGGGCCGGCGGTATGGGGCTGATCAGCGGACGTAAGGCGTTCCAGCGCCCGATGAAAGACGGGGTGGAATTGCTGCATACCATACAAGATGTATATTTGGATCCGGAAATCACAATTGCCTGATAAAAACAAAAAAAGATGTGTACTTCAAAGTGAAGTGACACATCCTTTTTTATTATTCCTCAGAAGCTCTTATTTCTTCAGCCACATATCCAACCATTCAAAGAAAGTACGCTGCCAGAGCACGCCGTTCTGCGGTTTCAATACCCAGTGGTTTTCATCCGGATAGATCAACAATTCGGCCGGCACACCGCGAAGGACAGCCGCATTAAAGGCTGCCATTCCCTGATTAGCCAGGATACGATAGTCTTTCTCGCCATGAATGCAGAGGATCGGGGTATCCCATTTGTCAACAAACAAATGCGGTGAATTGGCAAACGTGCGCTGTGCCGTAGCATTCTGCTTTTCCCAATAAGCGCCTCCCATATCCCAGTTGGCAAACCACATTTCTTCTGTTTCCAGATATTGCATTTCCATATTGAAAATACCGTCGTGAGCGATAAACACCTTGAAACGTTTGTCGTGATGACCTGCCAGCCAGTAAACGGAGAATCCTCCGAAGCTTGCTCCCACGCAGCCCAAACGGTCTTTGTCTACAAACGGTTCTTTTGCCATCTCGTCGATAGCCGTAAAATAGTCTTTCATACACTGGCCGCCATAGTCGCCACTGATCTGTTCGTTCCATTCCATGCCGAAGCCCGGAAGACCGCGACGGTTCGGAGCTACCACGATATAATCGTTGGCTGCCATAATCTGCATATTCCAGCGATAAGACCAGAACTGGCTTACCGGGCTTTGCGGACCACCCTCACAGAACAGCAAGGTCGGATATTTCTTGTTCGGATCGAAATGAGGCGGATAGATCACCCACGTAAGCATCTGCTTGCCATCGGTTGTCTTCATCCAGCGGCCTTCGACCTTGCCGATTGCCAGTTGATCGTAGATCTGCTTATTTTCGGTTGTCAACTGAGTGACTTTGTTGTTATCAGCCAAATCGATTGAATAGATTTCATCTCCCATGCTCAATGAGTGACGTTGTGCGATCAGCTTATTCTCACCCAAAAGGGCAACGCCAGCATAATCGTACATACCGGATGTAAGTGGAGTAATCTTGTTACCATCCGTCAGATCGATCTTATAGACCTGCGCTTCACCATGCCATACACCCGTGAAGTAAAGAGTCTTTGCGTCTGCACTCCAGACAAAGCCGTCTACATTGGAATCAAAATCTTTGCTGACAAAAGTCTTTTCACCTGTTTCCAGATTCATCACCATCAGACGGTTCTGATCAGATTCATACCCGTCACGTTCCATACTCTGCCAGGCAATATACTTGCCGTCAGGAGAATATTGAGGATTGGTGTCATAACCCATAATACCTTCGCTGATATTGGTAGTCTGCTTGGTCTTCAGGTCATATACATAAATATCCGAATTGGTGGACAATGCATATTCCTTACCTGTCTTCTTACGGCTCGTATAGGCAACCTTATCGGAGGTCGTATTCCACGCCAGTTGTTCAATGCCGCCAAACGGCTTCAACGGGCTTTCAAACGGTTCGCCCTCCATGATGTCGACAGGGTTACTGATTGCCTTTCCGTCGAAATCCGCGACAAAAGGATGCGGAGCGGTAGTCACCCATTCATCCCAGTGTTTATACATCAGATCCGTTACAATGATACCAGTTGCCTTATCCAAATCCGGATATTTGTCAGCTGTGCTTTTCACCGTTTTTACCTGTGAGATAAACAAGACTTTCTTTTCGTCCGGAGAGAAGGCAAAGCCTTCGATATCGCCATCGTATTTAGATAACTGTTTACGGTGGCTTCCATCCGGATCCATCTCCCAAAGCTGACTGCTACCACTTTCGTTACAAAGGAATGCTATTTTCGTTCCTCCTTTAATCCAGACAGCTTCGTTTTCCGAATAAGCTGTTTTTGTAATCTGCTTGTTATCCGTCCCGTCTGCATTCATAACAAAGACTTCACGATTACTTCTGTTTTCCGGTACACTGTAATAGGCTACAGTATATACAACCTTTTTCCCATCCGGCGAAACATTCATTCCTCCGATACGTCCCATTGCCCACAAAGCTTCCGGAGTCATCCGTCCGTCTTTAATCTGAATATCCGAACGTCCGATAATATTTTCCGCTTTTACCTTTACGTCCACGTTAACGTTTACATCTTTATTACTACAAGCTCCAAATAATAAGGATGTTGCCATAACCATTGTTCCGATAGATTTATTCATGTAGTTTATAATATATTGTGTTTTGGGTACGAAAGTACAAAATATAATTTATATCTTTGTCCTATTAATTTAAGAACTGAACAGTATGAATAAGATTTGGTTATTTGGAGCCTCCATATGTATGGTTTTAGCAATGGGGTCTTGTAAACCTAAACAGAGTGCGTATAAGGCAGCTTACGAACAAGCAAAGGAAAAAGAATCAACAGCTCCGGTAGAAGTGGTTGAAGAGGCAGAAGTGGTTGAAGAAGTAACTCCGGTGTCAAAACCGAGAACTTCCAATGTCAGCACACGTGCAGAAAGAATTAATGCCGCACAAGGTGAAGACGCTACCAGACTGAAACGTTTCAGTGTTGTCATCGGTAGTTTTAAAAACAAAACAAACGCTTATGCACTGAAAGAACGTATGCAAAATGACGGATATAACGCAGTCTTAGGAGAAAACGAACAAGGTATGCTGCGTGTTATCGTTGCCAGCTTCAATGATAAAGCAGATGCTGCTGACAGCCGCGATGCTATCAAAGCTAAATACGCTCCCAACTTCCAGGATGCATGGATTCTGGAAAGACAATATTAAGAAATAACGTAAGTATTTCCATAAAAAGAGCCGACGGTTTTCTCAAACTGTCGGCTCTTTTTTTGTATTCTCTATCCATAGCTCCACACACTCCATCCCATAAACAGAAAAAGGAGTCAGTTCAAATGAACTAACTCCTTTTCACTTCGCTTTCGCTTTTAAAACGGCGGCTATCTACTCTCCCA
>NZ_QUGV01000017.1:0-116188 GCF_003479205.1 Parabacteroides sp. AF17-28
GCGGGTCAAGCCCGCAATGACACGCTAAAGCGTTAGAACTTACTTTTGACACACCCCCCCCCTTTATTTTTTAATTCTTAATTTTTAATTCTTAATTCCCTACAGCCATTCTCCCATGAACGCATCCATCTCTTCCGCATGCGCTTCAAGGCTCTGGAGGAGCTTGAACTGTGCTTTCGTACGGATCAGGTTGTGTTTGGGGATGTGGATTTTGTAGTATGTATCGCCGTTGATGTAGTCGGTCAGGAAACGGACGGTCTGCATATAAGTCAACAGGCGGCCGCCATACGGGAGCAGCTTGATCTCCGTCGGTGTCAGGAATGACTTGGCTTTTTCCATGTAGCCGCGCGTGTAGGCTTTGAAGATGTCCATGTTGACGTTGACGTTGTCCAGATTCTCATCGTCTTCGGCGCCGGTGTTGGCTCCCGTGCGGATGAAGTCGCCTATGTCGGACAGGACGAAGCCCGGCATGACGGTGTCGAGGTCGATCACACACAAAACTTTGTCGGTCTCGGCGTCGAACATCATGTTATTGACTTTCGTGTCGCAATGGTTCGTACGTTTCTTCAGCTTGCCTTCGCGATAGAGGCGTTCCTGGATGCACATGGCTTCGGCGCGTTTCTCGATCTCGTCGATCAGGTCTTTCACTTCGTCCAGACGTCCGGCGGCATTCGCTTTCACGGCGTCGTGGAACTGTTCGAGACGGAACTCCATGTTATGGAAGTTGGGGATCGTTTCGCCCAGTGTGCCTTCCGGAATATCGGACAGCATGGACTGGAAGTCGCCGAACGCCTTGCCGGCTTCGTAAGACAGTTCGGGTGTTACCTCTTCGTAGCTTTTGCTGTTCGGGATGAACAGGCATACGCGCCAATAGCTGTCGCCGTCGAAGTAATACAGTTTGTTGTCTTTTGTCGGAAGGAAGGTCAGCACCTTGCGGTCGATGTCGCTTTCGCCTTTTTCCTCCAGTTTCTTACGGATATGTGAAGTGACGACCTGGATGTTGTTTTGCAACATATCCACATTGGTGAAGATCAGGTGGTTGATGCGTTGCAACACGTATTTGATTTCGCCTTTTTCGTTCGTTACTTTCAGCGTATCGTTGATGTGTCCGTTTCCGAATGGTTCTGCGGAAACAACTTTCTCTGTGAGCTGGAACTGGTCCAGGATGTTCAGCAATTGTTCTTTAGTTTTTGACATGGTATAATGTTAATTGATAAATGAAACTAAGCTGGTACACTGTTTTCATAAAGGAACTCAGGAGCGAATCCGATCTCATTATTCCAATCGATCGTAAAAGGATCAATATTGAATCGTTTGAAATAATTCAGATCACGAAGTTTGCTGCAAATTCCTTTAGACAGCAAGGAAGAAAAATCCATTAATTTTTCCTGGCCGTCACTAAACCAAATACGTAAAATATAATCGTGGACGTATTCGGCTTTTAATACAGTAAGCAATTTATTTCCGTTCATGATGCAATACTACTTTAAAGGCTCAATTTTTAACGGCGCTTCATAATTACAGAGACGTTCCCAATTTGCCAATAATTCGTCTTTATGTAAGTCAAGCCATTCATAAACCAACGTCAGAGCCCTTCTTGGCAAACAGCCTGTAATAATACCGTCTTTTATGGTGATTATCGCTTTATATTCCTCATACCATATATGGAAATGGGGAGGATTATGTTCATTTATATACATATAAATAACAATTCCATAGAAACGACTGATCTCTGGCATAGTTGACTGTTTAGAATAACTTTTAGACAAAGATATGTATTTCTTTCCAATCTTCTATGTTTTGTTCTGTGTAATCTGCTATTTCATCTTATAAACGGAATGTAATGATAATAAGAAAGGCCATCCCGTGAAGGACAGCCTTTCTTATTTCTTTTTATAATTGTCAATTGTCAATTCTACATTGTCAATTGAATAATTATTTCTTGTTTCGGTTACCGTAGCGGCTCATGAACTTATCGACACGTCCGGCAGTATCCACCAATTTAGCCTTACCTGTGTAGAACGGGTGAGATGTGCTGGAGATTTCGACTTTTACCAACGGATAAGTAACGCCGTCAATTTCGATCGTTTCTTTTGCATTGATAGTAGAACGAGTGATAAATACGTCCTCGTTTGACATGTCCTTGAATACTACAGGACGATAGTTGTCAGGATGAATTCCTTTTTTCATTGCTTTGTTATCTTATTTTTAATTTATATTCTTATTACTTAGTCTGGTAACCGGTATTTTGGGTTGCAAAGGTATGGATTAGAGTTGAACTAACAAAGAAAATCCAAGTATTTTTTCTCGGAAGTCTACTTTTGCGTTATTTTACATGTTCAAAAGCATAATGTTCACGGATAGTTATTATCTTTGTGCAAGATTTTCAATCATTAACGTAATAACATATACAACAATGGTAAATTACAAAGATTTAGGTTTGGTGAACACAAGAGAAATGTTTGCTAAGGCCATCAAAGGCGGATACGCTATTCCGGCTTTCAACTTCAACAACATGGAACAGATGCAGGCTATCATCAAGGCTGCTGTAGAAACAAAGTCTCCGGTTATCCTGCAGGTTTCCAAAGGTGCACGCCAGTATGCTAATGCAACTCTGTTGCGTTACATGGCTCAGGGTGCAGTTGAATATGCTAAGGAATTAGGATGTGAAAAACCTCAGATCGTTCTTCACCTGGATCACGGTGATACGTTTGAAACTTGCAAGAGCTGTATCGACTCCGGTTTCTCTTCTGTCATGATCGACGGTTCTCACCTGCCTTATGAAGATAACATTGCGTTGACTAAGAAAGTAGTTGAATATGCTCACCAGTTCGATGTAACCGTAGAAGGTGAACTGGGTGTTTTGGCCGGCGTTGAAGACGAAGTTTCTTCAGACCACCACACTTATACGAACCCTGAAGAAGTAATCGACTTCGCTACTCGCACAGGTTGCGATTCTTTGGCTATCTCGATCGGTACTTCTCACGGTGCTTACAAGTTCACTCCGGAACAGTGCACGATCGACCCTGTTACAGGCAAGATGGTTCCTCCTCCATTGGCATTCGATGTTTTGGACGCTGTAATGGAAAAACTTCCGGGATTCCCTATCGTTCTTCACGGTTCTTCTTCTGTTCCGCAGGAAGAAGTTGAAACAATCAACAAATATGGTGGCGCTTTGAAGGCTGCTATCGGTATTCCTGAAGAATGGTTGCGTAAGGCTGCTACATCTTCTGTTTGCAAGATCAACATCGACTCAGACTCTCGTCTGGCTATGACAGCTGCTATCCGTCAGACTTTCGCTGAAAAACCGGCTGAATTCGACCCGCGTAAATATCTGGGCCCGGCTCGTGATAACATGGAAAAGCTGTACAAGCACAAAATTATCAATGTACTTGGTTCTAACGACAAACTCTAATTTCTGCAAGGGAACGAGATAAAGGAAAGGGGCGCCGGTTGGCGTCCCTTTTTTTTATTTCGCCCAGCACGACATATCCTAACGGGTGTAAGTCCCTAAAGCGCCCTGACAACGGTAAGCATACGGCTCACTCGATAATCATTGGGGATAACCACAAGGATGAGGCAAATTATACAATAACCCTCTTTTTGGGCGTTTTTCTATTTCTTCCGAAATCTTGATCCATTTTAGATTGACTCTTTTCACGGTTTTAATCTTCTTTACTGACAACAGATGGAGTGAGGTGCGCAGTCCGTTGCGAAAAACCTGCAATTTGATTACCAAAAGAAGGAAACGCCGACAAAGTGATAAAGCTTAACTCCCGGAGAATCGAATATTTGAAAATAAAACGGACGGCGTCCCAAATATCCCAAGGAAATTCAGGTGCTTTTTTGCCCTTACAACGGTCCTCTTTTCAATTAGGACCGTCCTAATCTCCATTGCGACCGTCCTAATCTTCGCGAGGTGCCGAGTGCACTACACATTAGCACGGTCGTGATGGCAAAGAGGACGGGGGTAATGACTAAAAGCACGCAAAAAAGGGGAAAAAGTCCCTTTTTGAGGTCAGAAAAGCGGATTAACATTTGTTTTATTTCGGATGTCTTTCGAACCGGAAAAATACGTTTTTTACAATAAGCCCCCTCTGCCGCAGGCTCTCTTTTGCCAAATAATGAATTTATCCCCAATTGCATCGCAGTTAAGAGAACCGCCGTATGCCGAACGGCACGTACGGTGGTGTGAGAGGTCGGAAAACGAAAGTAGGAGGAAAACTTCTACTTCGTTTTCCTCCTACTCGATTTTCCTTTTCAACGGAGCCGGTTCGGAGATGCGCAGGCAACTGACGATCCCGGCAACGATGGCAAATGCCCCGGCCAGGTAGAGGCAAGCCTGGGTGCTGTGGTTGGGGACGAGGTTGAATATCATGGCGACCAGCGTGGCGCCTAACGTCTGTCCCAACAGGCGGGCCGTGCCCAACATGCCGCTCGCCCCGCCGCTACGGTTGGTGGGGGCTGAAGAGATGATCGTGCTGTTGTTGGGCGTCTGGAAGAGGCCGAAGCCTGCCCCGCAGACAAACAGGCGCCAGATGATTTCCATATCGGTCGGATGGGCCGGCAACGTGGCGAGCAGGAACAGCCCGGTGGCGAATATGCTCATGCCGATGCCGCCTAAGATTCCCGGATGTATCTTTTCGACCAGGCGTCCGGCTGTCGGCGCCATGATCATGGTGGCCAGCGGCCAGGGCGTCAGGAGCAGTCCGGTGGCGACATCGCTTCGTCCTAACGTGTTCTGGAAGAAGAAGGGCAGGGAGATCATCGCTAACATCTGTGCCGTGAACGAGCTGATCGAGGTCCCGATGGAGAGCGAGAAGATCGGTATCCGCATCAGGTCGACAGGGAGCAGCGGGAAGCGCTGGCGCAGTTGACGGCGGACGAAGAAGAAGCCGATGATCCCTAACGCCACGACTCCGCAGACGATCAGGACGGCGCTTTTCTTATGGGCAATCCCTTCTAACGAGAAGATCAGGAGCCCGAAGGTCAGCGCGTTCATCAGACAGCTTGTCTTGTCGAAGCACCTGCCATAGGTCTTGACCGGATTCTGGGGCAGATGGGAGAGCCCGATAACAAGGGCGGCAATGCCGAACGGAACATTGACGGCGAACAACCAGTGCCACGAGCCGAGCGACAGGATGGCCGACGCGATGGTCGGGCCGGCCGCTATCGAGACGGCGACGACGAGGGCGTTGAGCCCCATGCCTCTGCCCAGAAACTTTTTCGGATAGATAATGCGCAGCAACGCCGTGTTCACGCTGGTGATGGCCGCCGCCCCGAATCCTTGCAGGATGCGGGCTGCCGTCAGTGTCCAGAAAGAACCCGACAGGGCGCAGATCAGGGAGGTGACGCTGAACAAGGCGATGCCCGACAGGTAGATGCGCCGGTAGCCGTAGATGTCTCCGAGGGAAGAGAAGGAGAGAAGCGAGATTGTGATGGCCAGCTGATAGGCGTTCACGACCCAGATGGTGACGGACGGTTCCGTCCCTAAGTCGCGTGCGATGGTCGGCAGGGCGACGTTGGCGATTGTCCCGTCGATTACGGACATGCCGACACCCAAGGCGGTGGCGAGGATCGCCCAGTAGCGCTTGGGCAGCGGCAGTCCGTCGGTTTCGTTTACTGTTGTTGTTCGATTGGCAGATATCATTCTTTTCTATTTAATCACTTCCCGTACGGCATGCAGCATCGGTTCGACTGTCAGCGGGCTGCCGGTCGCTTCCTGCATCCACCGGTTGGGCGTCAGGCGTCCCTGGCGGAAGATGCGTTCGACCTCGGTGGCGAAGTCTTTTCCTTCCAGGTACTGGTCTAACTGGAACTCGATGATCTGCCCGAAGGCATAGGCCGACAGATACAGCGGATAGCTGATCATGTGCGAGTAGACAGCCAACACCGTTTCGTCTTTCACGCCGAAAACGGGAGCATAATATTTATTCCATATCTCCTTGGACAGGGAGATCGTTGCCTCTTTCAGTTGTCCCGCCGTTGCGTCGGGATGCGCATACATCCATTTCCAGACGGAGATGTCCAGCATGGAGACGCCGCATATTTCGTACATGCTCCATATCTTGTCCAGGACGTCCATCGCCTGCTTGTCCGGGTTCTTGTCTGCGATGCCTAACAGCTCCAGGTCCCGTTTCTGGAAGACGAAGGCCAGGGCTTCGGTGAAGGCCGTGTTGGGTACGCCGCTCAGCATGTAATAATCCACGTCGTACATGGACAAGGTCTGCTCCACGTTGTGTCCGAACTCATGGATGGCGATGTTGTAGCCCTTATAATCCATGCCGGTTTCCGGGATGCGGGTGCGCAGGTGGGATTGTTGTCCCTTCATGGCTGCTCCCCAGGCGTGGCCGGAGCCGCGGGCAGCGTCGACCGTGATCTTGTCGGCCAGGTAGCGGGCGCGTTCGGGCGTGAAGCCGGCTTTTTGCAGGATGTTCGGCAGGTCTTTATCCAATGCTTCGGCGTTGGGATAGAGGGCCTGCGTCTGTTCATTCAGCTTCGTCTCGTCCAGGTTGCTGCGCGCCTTGAAGCCGTCATACCAGATGTCGTAGGCTTCTAACTTGCGGCCGAGGCGTTTGGAGATCATTTTGCCGACGGCTTTCAGCTCCGGGGCGGAGAGGAATTCGTCGAACAGTTTCTCCACGTCTGCCAGCGACACTTCCATGTCTTCCGAGAACTTCCGGTCGATGAAGGTGTTGCCCGTATATTTGTCAATCTCCTGCATGGCCTTGAAGTTGTTCAGCATCTTCTGGTAGCGGGTGGGCGATTCGGGCGTTCCCTGCACCTGTTTCCCGTCCAGCGTGATTTGGTTTGCGTACGGGTCCCATTCGTATTTGCCGGAGTTGATGACTTCGACAGGGATGTCCTGCACAATGATCCGCTTCATCACTTCGTAGACGGTGCGCTGTTTGTCGAGTCCTTCTTTTCCTTTGTTGTAGTTGGCCTTTATCTCATCGCGCAGGTTCCAATGCGAAAGCAGGATCATGTCTTTAGGAAACAACAGTTCCCCTTTTTTGTTCAGCACATGGCCCATATAAATATTGTAGGCCGAGATGTAGATGTCGGCATCGCTTTCCGCATTGCCGGCGGCTTGCAGGGCTGTCGCCGGGATGCGTTCGGTGAACATGTCGCCCAGGCGGGCATAAGCCCAGGCCTTCCGGTCGGAGCCCAATTGCTCTTTCTCTTCCAGCGTGTAATGGGGGAAGTTGAGCATGACGATGAATGCGATTTTGTTTTGATAGAAGTCGTCTTGCAGATGGGTGCCCGGGCTGTAGGAGCCGAACATCTCGTCGACGGCGTGGAGCGGGCCGGTCGGCTGGTGCAGATTCTTCATCAGGCGGAGGGACATCTCGTTGAAGTAGCCGCTGATGCCTTCCATATAGTCGCTGATTTTCAGGAATACTTGTTCTTTCTCGGCCGGGTCGGCGATGTAGTTCTTTTCGCAGAAGGCTTTGAATGCTTCAGCGTTTCCGTCGGATTCCTGCCAGAGGCGGGCGGCCTGGCGGACTCCTTTTTCGATGGCTTCCTTGTTCTTGCCGTCTTTGGCGGTAAGAGACTGGATGATCGACTGGACGATGGGCGGATCGATCTCTGCGTGACCGTTCAGGCAGGCAAGTGTACAGATCAGCATAAGGCAGATGTGTTTAGTTAGTTTTACCATGTTATTCGTATTATTTAGATTGGATTTATTCATCTTCAGGAATCATTGTCCGGTTACAAATGTAGGGATAATATTCGTATCTTTGCAGGACATAAATGTGAATAAGGATAGATGAAAATGAAAAAGAATTGGGTTTTGGGTGTTGCCGTGTGCGGCATATTGTCTGTGTCGGATGCTGCGTACGGGCAGTCTATTAAGGATATTTTGAACTCGGCAGCCGTGAAAGACGCCGTCACTGCTGTGACCGGGGGCAAGAAGCTGACAGTGGAAAACCTGGCGGGGACCTGGACGTACGTGAATCCCGGTATCCAGCTCGAAGGGGATAATGCCTTGAAGAATGTGGCGGCGAGTGTGGCTGCATCCGAGATGGAGAAGAAGCTGAAGGAATATTGCGCCAAAGTCGGGATCGTGGAAGGTGCGTTCAACTACACATTCAATTCGGACAGCACATTTACGAATGTCCTAAAGGGCAAGACGCTGAAGGGAACTTATTCCTTTAATCCGGACGAAAAGACGATGGAACTACATTACGGGAAGATCGGCAAGTCGAAGCTGACTACCATGACGGCGCATGTCGTCCTTTCCAATGACGAACTTTCACTGCTTTTCGATGCGGACAAACTGTTGGATTTCCTGACGAAGCTCTCTGCCGTTTCCAAGAATACGACTTTGCAGGCACTGAACAAGCTGGCAAGCCAGTACGACGGGATGATGCTGGGATTTGAATTGAAGAAATAAGGTAAATACATAAAAAAAGAAGCCAGGGTTTGTAATGATACATTCCCTGGCTTTTTTATTTGGAAAGATGATGGCCCTTAAATGTCACATGCGCAGAGCGTCGGGATCAGGTTGCGGTCGCCATATGCGTTGTCTACGCGAGCAACGTTGATCCAGAACTTGCTGTCGTGCAGCCATTCCAGCGGGAAGGCTGCTTTACTGCGCGGATATTCGTGTTTCCATTCAGCGGCTGTAACTTCGTATTCCGGGTGAGGAGCGTTTTTCAGCACGTTGTCTTCCTTCGAAGCCTTGCCTTCTTCCACTTCCTTGATTTCATCCCAGATGCATTCCAACACTTCTACGAAACGATCCAGTTCGGCTTTGCTTTCGCTTTCGGTCGGTTCGACCATCAGTGTGCCGTGCACCGGGAAGGAAAGTGTCGGCGCGTGATAACCGAAGTCCATCAGACGTTTGGCGATATCGCCCTCGTCGATGCCGGAGCGTTCTTTTACCGTGCGGCATTCCAGGATCAGTTCGTGCCCCACGCGGCCTGTTGCACCGGTGTAAACGATTCCGTATGTATCTTTCAGCTTGGCTGCCAGATAATTCGCATTCAGGATTGCCGTCTTGGTGACTGTCTCCAGACCTTCTGTTCCTAACATGCGGATATAAGCGTACGTGATCGGCAGAATGCCGGCGCTCCCGTATGGAGCAGCCGAGACTGTGTTCAGCTCGCTTCCCCACAAAACCGGATGTTGCGGCAGGAACGGAACCAGATGTTCGGCTACGCAGATCGGCCCCACACCGGGACCACCTCCTCCGTGAGGAGAAGAGAAAGTCTTATGCAGGTTCAGGTGGCAGACGTCAGCCCCGATCGTTCCCGGATTGGTCAAGCCGACCTGTGCGTTCATATTGGCGCCGTCCATATAGAGCTGACCGCCGCAGGCGTGGACAATGTCGCACATTTCCTTGATGTCCACTTCAAAGATACCGTGAGTAGACGGATATGTGATCATGCTGGCAGCCAGATTATCCTTGTTGGCTTCAGCCTTTGCGCGGAAGTCTTCGAGGTCGATATTTCCTTTGTCGTCACACTTCACCGTGACAGTCGTGAAGCCGCACTGGATGGCGCTTGCCGGGTTTGTCCCGTGGGCGGAAGCCGGAAGCAGAACGACATTGCGATGTCCCTGTCCGATGCTTTCCAGATAAGCGCGGATCACGCGCAGGCCTGCATATTCGCCGGCCGCACCCGAATTGGGCTGGAACGTGCAACCCTTGAAGCCTGTAATTTCACACAGGTAAGCGGACAGGTTCTCAATCAGTTCTTTGTAGCCTTCCACCTGGTCTTCCGGTGCGTACGGATGGATATTCATAAATTCCGGACGACTGAGCGGCAGCATGCTGGAAGCCGGATTCAGCTTCATGGTGCAGGAACCTAAGGAAATCATGGACTGTGCCAATGAGATATCTTTGCGGCCCAGACGGGTGATGTAGCGCATCAACTCCGTTTCGGTATGATATTTCTTGAACACGTCTTCCTGCAGGAAGTCGGATGTGCGGGCAAATTTCGGATCGAAATAAGTCTTTTCGGGAACAGCTTCTTTTAGCATATAATCTTTTCCGGCGGCACCGGCGAAGATGTACAGCAATACACCGATATCGGTCGGCTGTGTCGTCTCATCCAGGCTGACGCCCACCTGTCCGCCTTCAAAGTAGCGCAGGTTCACTTTGCATTCCAATGCGATTTCGCGGAGTGCATTGATCGAAACATGTTCCGGAAGCTGGATCTTCAGCGTGTCGAAATAGTCCTTGTTCAACTGTTTGTAGCCCAGCTTTTCCAGTTCCCCGGCCAGGAATCCGGCAGAGGCGTGGATGCGTCCGGCAATGTTCTTCAAGCCTTCGGCTCCGTGATAAACGGCGTAGAAGCCGGACATGGTGGCAAGCAAGGCCTGAGCCGTACAGATATTGGAAGTCGCTTTCTCGCGTTTGATATGTTGTTCACGTGTCTGCAATGCCAGACGGTAGGCGGCATGTCCGTAAGCATCTTTGGAAATACCGATGATGCGTCCGGGAATGGAACGTTTATACTCGTCCTTTGTCGCAAAGAAGGCAGCAGACGGACCGCCGTAGAACATCGGAATACCGAAGCGCTGGCTGCTTCCGAACACCACGTCCGCACCCCATTCTCCCGGAGGAGTCAGCAAGACAAGGCTCATCAGGTCGGTAGCAACGGCTACGCGGGTTTCGTTTGCGTTGGCACGTGCGATAAAGGCTGCATAGTCTTCAATTGAACCGTCGGCATTCGGATACTGTACGATCGCACCGAATACATCCGGCGTAAATTCGAATGTCTTGTAGTCACCCGTAACAACCCGGATACCTTGTGGAATCATGCGGGTGTGGATAACCGCCAACGTAGAAGCAAATACGTTTTCGTCTACGAACAGCGTGTTGGCTCCGGCTTTTGCCTGTGCGCGGCTGCGACTTCCATAGAACATGGTTGCAGCTTCGGCTGCGGCTGTCGCTTCGTCGAGCAGCGAGCAGTTTGCCAGCGGCAGGCCTGTCAGTTCGCAAACGACAGTCTGGAAATTCAGCAGCGCTTCCAGGCGGCCCTGCGACACTTCTGCCTGATAAGGCGTGTACGAAGTGTACCAAACCGGATTCTCGAATACATTACGCTGGATGGGAGCCGGGCAAACAGTGTCGTACCAGCCCATTCCGATGTAAGAAGTGAAAACTTCGTTTTTGGAAGCCAGTTCCGAGATGTGTTCGGCAAACTCACGTTCAGTCATGGGTTCGGGAAGGTTAAGCGGCTCTTTCAAGCGGATGTTGGACGGGATGGTCTGATCGATCAGCTCGTCAACCGACTTAACGCCGATGGCTTGCAGCATGGAAGGAATGTCTTCCGCCGAAATACCTACGTGACGGTTTACAAATTTATTTGTGTCCATAATATTATGTAGTTTATAAATAGGGATTATTAAACTTTTCGTCGAAGACTCTTGTTTCCGGTCCGTGTCCCGGATAGATGACTGTCTCGTCGGGCAGGGAGAGGAGTTTGTCGCGGATGGCAGCTACCAGCACTTCCTGGTTTCCACCCCAGAGGTCCGTACGGCCGATGCTTCCGGCAAACAGGGCGTCGCCGACAATGGCAAAGCCGTTTTTCTTATTATAGAAAGCTACACTGCCGGGAGAATGTCCGGGAACGGTCAGCACCTGCAGTTCGGATGTCCCGAACTTGATGATTTCGCCTCCGACAATATATTTTTCTACCGGAACGTTTTCCACGTGCTGGCGCAGCCCGAACAGTTTGGCCTGTTCGTCAGGCGAAGGCAGCTTCTCTACATCCAGCTTGTTGGCTTCCGGGTTGAGTCCGTATGTCTTGTGTATAAAACCGTTCCCGAACACATGATCCACATGCAGATGCGTACAAAGCAGATGCTTTAGCGTCAGTTTGTTCTCGGAAATGAAGTCGCTCAACTCCTTTTCCTCTTCTTTGCGGCAGCAGCCACAGTCGATCAGCACGGCTTCGCGTGTTTCGTCATACAACAGGAATGTGTTTTCCTGGAAATAGTTAAACTCGAACGATTTTATTGTAATCATAACGGTACGTACACTACTTTTTTAGTTTGGAAAAATTCTTCTTTAAAATGGTCACTCAGGTTAAGACTGACAGCTTGATTGCGGAATGGCAATATTTCATGCTGTAATTCCCCTCCCTTCAAACAAATCAAACCATTCGGAAGAGCATTTTGTTGTTCCTTTTTAATATTCTTACGAGCAATTTTCACCAGATCGGCAAGCGGCATGACGGCACGGCTCACGACAAAGTCGAAAAGCCCCTTTTCCTCCTCGGCGCGGCAGTGGCGGAAGGTGACGTTTTTCAGGCCGATCGCTTCGGCAACGGCTTGTCCGACTTTGATCTTTTTCCCGATGCTGTCCACCAGATGGAATTGCACGTCCGGCATCAGGATTGCCAACGGGATACCGGGAAAACCGCCTCCCGTACCGATGTCCATCACGGTCGATCCGTCTTTGAACCGCAACATCTTCGTCAGCCCTAACGAGTGGAGGACATGATGCAGATAGAGATTCTCTATATCTTTGCGCGAAATCACATTGATTTTAGCGTTCCAGTCCGCATATAGGGGAAATAAGGCGTCTATCTGTGCTTGCTGCCCGTCCGTCAGTTCCGGAAAATAGGCTTTTAGAATAGACAATTGGCTATTGACAACTGCCGATTGTTCGTTGGCGGTCGACTGTGTTCCGTTTGTGTTGATAAGCTCCATTAACGATAGGTATATGAAGTATTATTTCTTACTTTTTAATTCTTAATTCTCAATTAACTTCGAAACCGGGCTGTCTTTCTTCAACAAATACTGGATTTCATCATAGGGAAGAAATACGTTTGTAGCCCCTACGACATAGGCTGCTATCTCATATTCATTGAATGTATAGGTGATCCCGTTCCCGTCGATCAGGAAATTGCCGTTCGGAAAGATTTCTTCGACACTGAAGAAACCGATGTTTTCCAGGTCTTTTGCATTCTCCACATTGTTTTGCTTGGCAATATGGTCGACCAGTATTTGGGCGAGGCTGTCCTGGAAGTTATCGATAAAGATGTCTTCTTCCGTGATCGCATTGCCTGTTTTGAGGTTGATCACATGATTATTATATGCGTGCGCTCCATGCGCTCCACCTGTGTAATTCTCAAATCTCACGATATAGCTCAGAATATCATTCTGGTTGTAGGCGATTTCGTCGGACGATGATTCATAATAAGAGAACCAGGCTCCGACCGGCAGATCGTCTTTTTTCTCCAACTCGGCCTTGAAGTCGGTTTCCAACTCCTTGTAGGCATCCAGATAATCTTCCGTGTATTTGGCTGCTGCATCTTCCGGTGACAGATTTTCATAGTTTTCCCCAAAGTAGGAGAGAACGAAGTCGTTCTGGATCTTCTTCAATATTTCTTTGTTTGCGAATTTAACCGGATAGATGAAGTTTAATTGGAAATCACAATTGGGATTATCCGGATTCTCTAACAGGTGGTATGTTTTTTCTACCCGGATGGAATCGAACTTGATTTCATTGTCCGTCGTCTGTTTTGTACTGGTGTTACAGCTTGTTACAAACACACCCAAAAGGAAACATACAATCAGACTTTTGCATATTTGTGTACTCATCGGAATCATAGATTTTAGATAATACTTTATGATGCAAATGTACGCTATTATCTTTTAATAAACGAATGCTTCCTTTTTAAATTTTCCTTGCGGGCGGATCGATATGCTTCAATATACGGAAATATCGACTTGGCCATATTGTTCTGTTTGTGCGTTTTTGCACGTACGGCGTACGAATTCGTACAATCATCTTAAAGGGTGTTGTTCTTATTTGATTGCTAATTAGGATTTTCCGGAAATGGCATGGTCTTTGCGTTATTATTTGTATTAAACAAATACTGTGTCTATGTTTAAACATTATGTAAAGGTCGCACTCCGGCTGATAAAACGGAGTTTCTTGTTTTCGTCTATCAATATGTTGGGTTTTGTATTGGGGATGACGGCTGCTTTCCTGATTTACCTCTGGGTGGTGGATGAGTTGACATTTGAAGATTTCCAGAAAGATGCGGACTCCATTTATCGGGTGGTGACAGTCGATAAATTTGATGACGGCCGGCTTGTGAAGAAAGGAAACGGGGGAAGTGCTGCGTTGAGCAATGCTTTTCGCAAAGAGTTCCCGCAAGTCGAGGATGCGACTTTTATCCGTAGAGAAGGACAACGCCCTTTCTTTTTGGGAGAAAAGCAATATGAGGCGGATGTCGCCTACGTCGATACGACTTTCTTTCGTTTCTTCAGTTTCCCTGTCTTGTCCGGCGATCCGAACCGGATTCATACCGAACCGGCCTCTGTTGTGATTTCCGACCGGATGGCGCGTAAGCTGTTTGGTACGGATAATGCCGTCGGAAAGGAGTTTCAGGGTGTTTATTACGGCCCGGTAGCGTATTATAAAGTAGCGGCGGTCATAGCCGTACCACGTAAGTCTCATATCCAGGCGGATATTTTTTTCACCGGCAGTGAATATCTGAAAGGCAGTAATATCGTGTTTGGTTCGTCATGGGGACCTTTTACAGAAGCCTTAGTTTATATCAAGATGGGAAATATAAGGATGACTTATGCGGATCGGAAACGGATGAGCCTGCTGATGAAGGAACATACGGGAGATGATGTTTATCTGATGTTCCAGCCTTTGAAAGAAATCCATCTGCATACGAACTTTGAAGATGTGGCGGTCAGGAACCACGGAAGCCTTTCGCTGATCTGGCTGTTCTCGGCACTGGCGTTGTTGGTTATTTTTATGGGAGCGTTCAATTTTACGACTTTGTCGACGGCGCGTGCCTCTTTGCGGTTCCGGGAGATCGGTGCGCGAAAGGTGTGCGGCGCCAAGCGGCATGCGCTGGTGATGCAATTCCTGTCGGAAAGTATCGTGCAGGCTTTTCTTTCCCTGGTGCTGGCTTTGGCGTTGACCGAATTGTTGTTGCCGTTCTTTAATATGTTTGTCGGAAAGGATATCCGGTTGGTCTTTTCGTGGGAAGTTGTTTGGTTTATCTTGCTGGGCATATTGGGAATCGGGGTTTTGGCGGGGAGTTATCCGGCCTTATATATGTCGTCTCTTAATCCTTTGCTGGCATTTAAGGGCGGGAAGATATCCGGAAAGAAAGGCGATTTCATTAAAGGGCTGGTTTGTGTGCAGTTCTTTATCGCGATCCTGTTGGTGATTTGTACGTCGGTTATATTCAAACAGCTGTATTATATGCAACATAAAGATTTGGGGTTGGACAAGGAGAATGTCGTTTCTGTAAAGACAAATCTTTGGTATGAGGTAGACGCTTATAAAAAGGAAGTCCTGAAAAATCCGAATGTGAAGAGCGTGTCGATGGGCACGCAAATAGATAATTATCTGGAAGGTTATGACGTAGAATCCTTAAAGGAATTTACCTGGCAGACGAATGACGAAATGAGTAAAATGAAGGCTGCTTTTCTCTTTGCTGACGGCGACTTTGTGAAGACGTACGGCATTCAGATATTGAAAGGAGAAGCCATGAAATCGGATTATGACGCCTATTGGAGGTATGAGAACCGCATGGTAATGATCAATGAAACAGCCTGGAAGCAGATGCACGTAGAAGACCCGATCGGGATAGAAACAAATTTAGGAAAGATTGTCGGTGTGGTGAAAGACTTTAACTTCTCGCCTTTGCGGAAGCCGATCCTGCCTGTATGCATCTTCTATACTCCTGAAAATATGTATTCCCTTCATTTTAAAATAGCTCCGGAGAATAAAGCGGAAACGATACGTTTCTTGAAAGAGCTATATGAACGGATGAACCCGGGGCAGTTCTTCACTTATGAGTTTTTTGACGATGCTTTGTCCCGGACTTATGCTCCGGAACGGCAACAGGGATACGTCTCGTTGATATTTACTTTTATTGCAATCCTCATAGCGATGATGGGCGTGTTCGGACTGGTCGCCCTTTCGGCGCAGCAGCGGACGAAGGAGATCGGGATTCGTAAAGTGAACGGGGCGCATACGGAACGGATTGTCAAGATGTTCTGTCGGGAATATATGCTGAGGCTTGCGATTGCATTTGTGGTGGCATGTCCGGTCGCATACTTTCTGATGCACAACTGGCTGGCAGGTTTTGCTTACCGGACGACGTTGAGCTGGTGGTTGTTTCCGTTGGCAGGTCTGATTATCCTGTTGATTACGCTCCTGACCGTCATCGGCCAGAGTTACCGGTCCGCTTCACAGAATCCGGTCAAGTCATTACGATATGAATAATAATAAAAAGAAGATATGAAGCTGATTTATTTTGCTCTTTGCCTACTCGTGTCGTTGGGTAGCAGTTGTAAGAATAAGAACCCGAATCTGAGTAAGGATGAACTATTTTCGGAGATGGAACAGGTTTCCGAGGTGGAAGTCGCAGATACATCTTCGGTGATGACGGAAGGCCACGTACCGCCAGCCGGAATCCGTTATGCGGCAAAGCTGGACCGGAGCGAACCTTTGATTCATCTGGATATCGAGGCGGCATTGCGGAATGTCCGGCCTGTTAAGTTGAGTGACTTCGGGAAAGAAATTGTCTATCACCGGATTGGTGTATTCGAACATGGAATAGATGCTTCGTTCACTCCGGTGGAGGACGGCTACTTGGTGATTTGTGCGGAGGGATTATGGTGGCTGGATAAAAACTTGAAGAAAGACAAGCTACTGATAAAGAACGATGTTGAGTTTATGTCGTCCGGTGATTTTGAAGGATACAGTCCGCACTCTATGCTGAAGAGTTATGATTACGATCTGTCTTCCCGCTCCGTTTATTGCCAGTTCTTTTTGGAAGATAAGAAGAATAAAAGTTTTGTAATGTACACGTCGCGTATTCCATTGGCGGAATTACGACAGCGTTCTTCTCCGATGGATCTGAATGATTTGCCGAAATGGCTTAAAACGAAGGATGAGCCGAATGTTTTTGCCCGGATAGCGCGTGTTTTTATTGTTAAGAATGGCTTTGCACTGTATCGGGAAAGTCTGAATGCGCTTTATACGTTTGCTGCCAACGGAGATACACTATGCTATTTTGCTCCGGGGAGCGGTGAGTTTAAGGCGATGAAAGGGACTATCAGGAATGCCGAGAGCAGCGATCTCTATAAATATAAAGGGCAGGAGTGTTTCCGGTTGGCCTATACCGACACCTTGTTCCGTACTTTGGATGCGTCTACGTTCCGTCCTGCCTATAAGATCGATTTCGGTACGCATCAGGCAACCCGTGCGGAAGGGCTGAATCCTGCTGTCGATTTATCGGATAAATATCTGGTTCATAACCTCACGGAAACGGATGACTACCTGTTTCTTAGCCTGACACAGAACCATGATTGCCCGAACACCCGGAATGCCGGAACAGTCAAGTTCTTTCAGGTTATTTATAATAAGAAAAACGGCGAGCTCTATTCTTTTGTCGACAAAACAAAAAAGACGGTTCCCGGACTTATCCCGAACGATTTGGACGGAGGTATCGGTTATTGGCCTAAGATACAGATGAACGGGCAGCCTTATATGCTGCTGATCGGGCGTGCTTTGAAACGTGCGGTTCCTGCCGACCGGCTATCGAAAATTCCAGCATTGCAAGGGTTGGAGGATAAGGAAATGGTTTTAATAACAGTACGATAACTATTTTAAGAGGATTAGAGATGTTGAAACACTATGTCAAAGTCGCCCTCCGGTTGATAAAACGGAGTTTCCTGTTCTCGTCTATCAATATGTTAGGCTTTGTGATAGGGATGACTGCCGCTTTCCTGATTTATCTCTGGATTGTGGACGAGTTGACGTTTGAAGATTTTCAGAAGAACAGGGATTCTATCTACCGGGTTATTGCGGTAGAACAAGATGCCGGCGGAGAGGAGAAGGAATCTGCCTATACGGTAGCGCCGTTGAGCAAAGCCTTCCGGGATGAGTTCCCGCAGGTGGAGAATGCCACTTTTACGTTGAACTTCGGAACTTTGAACCTGCATTCGGGAGCAAACCTGATCGAGGCTAAATACACGTATGTGGATACTACTTTCTTTGATCTTTTCAGCTTTCCGGTCGTTGCCGGCGATCCGGCACTGATGAAACGGGACCCGCAACAGATCGTGCTGGCCGAATCGGCTGCACGGAAACTGTTTGGCGAAACATCGGCTGTCGGCAGGGAAGTGACTTGCCGGTTCCTGGGGCAAACATTCCGCTATAAAGTGGCGGCTGTCCTGGAAATCCCGTGTAAAAGTCATATAAAGTTTGAAGTGTTGTTGAGCGAACAGGCTTATCCGGCTCCGGTCGGTTGGGATTTTGTCGAAGGAACAACTGTGTATGTCCAGATAAGGAAGGGAACGGTTTTGTCCGACGCCGACCGGGAGAAGATGGGGCGCGTCTGGTTCAGCCACGATGACAAAGGGAAATATCTGGAGTTCCAGCCTTTGGAAGATATCCATTTGCATACTCTTTTTAAAGACCCGGAAGTGGATAATCATGGAAATATGTCCCAGATTTATCTGTTTATGGCTTTGGCTGTACTGATTATCTTTATGGGAGCGTTCAATTTTACAACCTTGTCTACGGCACGCGCTTCCCTGCGCTTCAAGGAAATCGGAGTAAGGAAAGTGACGGGTGCGAAGCGTAAGACGCTGGTAGTGCAATTCCTGGCGGAGAGCCTGGTACAAGCCTTTCTCTCGCTGATTCTGGCATTGGCGTTGACGGAATTGTTGTTGCCGTTTTTCAATCAGTTTGTCGGGAAAGATATCCTGTTGACATTCGGTTGGCAGACCTTGTTGTTTGTCCTGTTCGGGATTATCGGAGTCGGTTGCCTGGCCGGTGCGTTTCCAGCGTTCTATATGTCGCAGTTCAATCCGTTGCAAGCCTTTAAAGGTGGACGGGCGACCGGGAAGAAAGGTTTGCTGATCAAAGGACTGGTGTGCGTGCAGTTTGTCATTGCCATAACGATGGTGTTTGCGACTTCTGTCGTATTCCGGCAACTCCATTATCTGCAAAATGCGGATTTAGGGTTGGATAAAGAAGATATGGTTGTGGTCGATTGCGGATTCTTCGATCTGATGTCTTATATGGGAGGTTACGGGATAGACGATTATAAACAAGCCGTACTGAAAAATCCGAATGTGAAACAGGTCACCGGAGGGGCCGAACTCTCGAATTATCTTCAGGGACATAGTTTTGAGGAGAGTGTCTTCAGCTGGGCGGACGTGACCGGACAGGTCGATTCGTTGAAAGCGGTCGGGATGGCCGGTGACGCGGATTTCATGGAGACATTAGGGTTGACTCTACTGAAAGGCAAGCCGTTCGGCGCAGACAAGAACGCTTTTATGGAGGGTGCGTATGCGAAAGAGTTACCGATCGTCATTAACGAAACAGCCTGGAAGATGATGCGAGTGGAAGATCCGGTCGGTATGCTTCTCCGGAACAAAGGTGGGTACGGAGAGACGTCGAGGATAGTCGGCGTCGTGAAAGACTTTAACTTCCAACCTCTGCGGGAAAAGGTAAAACCTGCTTTTCTGTATTATTCCCGCCGGTTCTTGAACACCCTTTATATAAAGATATCACCAGTGAACAAGGCTGAAACGTTGAAGTTCCTGAAAGAAGAATATGAGAAGATGCGTCCGGACAATGTGTTTACTTACCGTTTTTTCTCGGATGCCCTTCGCCAGAACTATGCCCATGAACGCCAACTTGGACAGATGTTTTTGATCTTTACTGTACTTGCTATTCTTGTCGCCATGATGGGTGTCTTCGGCCTGGTCGCCCTTTCGACGGCGCAACGGACAAAGGAAATAGGTATCCGGAAGGTCAACGGTGCTCATTCGGACCGGATCGTGAGGATGTTCTGCCGGGAGTATATGATTTGGGTCGGTGTAGCGTTTGTGATAGCTTGCCCGCTGGGTTATCTCTTTATGGCTCGCTGGTTGAGCAACTTCGCTTATCAGGCAACGGTCGGCTGGTGGCTTTTCCCGGTGGCGGGACTGGTTGTGTTGCTGATTACGATACTGACAGTTATTGTCCAAACCTGGCGTGCCGCTTCCCGGAATCCGGTGACATCACTACGTTATGAATAAAAAGAAAATGATAAATAGAAATAAAAAGTAAACAGTTATGATAAAAGCAATTAATCTGACAAAAGTTTTCCGCACGGAAAGCGTGGAAACAACAGCCTTGAACGGCATTAATCTGGAAATAAACGAAGGTGAATTCCTGGCAATCATGGGGCCTTCCGGTTGTGGAAAATCTACTTTACTGAATCTGTTGGGGTTGCTGGATAATCCGACGGACGGCGAACTATGGTTCCTCGGGCAGGAAGTGTCGCGGTACACGGAGAACAACCGGACGGATTTACGGAATGGGAATATCGGTTTTGTTTTTCAGAGTTTTAATCTGATAGACGAACTGACGGTTTTTGAAAATGTGGAACTTCCTTTGCTCTACGCCGGTGTATCGGTGAAAGAACGGGTGGATAGAGTCAATGCCGCCCTCGACCGGATGCAGATAGCCCACCGCTCGGAGCATTTTCCACAACAACTGTCCGGTGGGCAGCAACAACGTGTGGCGATTGCCCGTGCCATAGTCACGAACCCGCATATCGTGCTGGCGGATGAACCGACCGGAAACCTGGACTCTGTCAACGGCAACGAAGTGATGAACCTGTTGCAGGAACTGAACCGGGAAGGAACGACAGTCGTAATGGTCACCCACTCCGAAGAGAATGCCCGGATGGCCGGCCGTCTGATCCGTATGATAGATGGGAATATACTGACTGAAAGTAGGAAATAGGATAACATATTAAATCTAAGAAAAAGATGAATAAATTAAGTTTGAGCTGGGTGTTCTTTCTCTTAATCGCTTGCAGTTCACCTAAATCGGATACATCAACTTATCCGGTAGCAGATGTAAGGGCCGGAATCAGTAATCCGGGCACTCTGAAGCTGAGTGATGAAATAGAAGAAATCATGTATGTGCCCCTGGAAGTAACCTCCGATGATGCTTCGCTGATAGATGGCGTTGCCAATTATGCTGTTACGAGTCAATATATCTATGTGCTTCCGGTGAAAGAGCAACGAATCGTATTGTTTGACAGGCAAGGTCATTTTATCAAGACATTGATCCCGTTCGGACAGGGGCCGGGCGAGTTTAGCGGCTATGTAGCCAGTATGCAGGCGGATGAAAAGAATAACCGTCTTTATTTGTTCAGTACAGACCGTGTCGAGGTATATACGTTGGACGGGGAACCTGTCCGGCATTTTGCTCATGATTACCAGGTTGTCTATCAATACTCGGTTGGCAAGGACCGCCTGGCAGCTGTGTCAATGCCCTACGTCCCTTTTCAGGAGGGCAGCTTTGGTATTGGTGTCTTTACGGAAAACGGTGACACGGTTGTTATGAAGAATGATTTTTATTCTCCTTTGGTCCCACATGATAAATCAGGGTTGACTATCCGGATTGCTGCTGCTTATTCCGAACAGTTGAAATCCGTTTTATTTAAGACCGGCAGTAATGATACGCTATACCGGATGTCAGACAATCAGATTCAGCCTGCTTGTGTTTTGAGTTTGCAGAATTCGGACAAAGAGATCATCAGTTCGGTCGATGTTACGGACTTCAATAGTTTGAGGGATTTCGGGGATGATAAAGATTACTTTGTTTCCGATATTTTTGAAACGCCTGTACGTTATTATTTCCGTTTGAGGAATAATCAAGGACATTTGGTTGCTTCCGTCGATAAGAAAACAGGTGAGACATTGGTGGAGAAGTGTGAACAGCCCGTTTCGTTGGCGGAACTGTCGGCCGCTACTTTGCTGCATGGAATGTTAGGAACAAGAAGTTATCAGGGTTTCCCGGTTTGGGGAAGTACGGCGGGGAATGATCTGGTCCAGGTCGTAACGGCTGGCGAACTTGATTTCTACAAGAACCTTCATTCCGTCTCAATTCCCGACCAACTAAAAAGTATGGAAGAAGATAGTAATCCGGTCTTTATCTTTTACAAGTTGAAAGGAGTGTAAATCGTTATTTATGGCTCATATTTGGCAAGTTTTGAACCTCCTGCAAATAAAGAAAAAGACAATAACCCCCTTTTCGGCCGTTTTTCTATTTCGTCCGAAATCTTGATCGATTTTGGATTGACTCTTTTCATGGTTTCAGTTCCCCCGGCTGACACCGGACGGAATGAGGTGCGCAGCCCGTTCCGAAAAGCGCGCAATTTGATTGCTGAAAACCGGAAACAGCAGCAAAGTGATAAACCTTAACTCCTGGAGAATCGCCTGTAGCAAAATAAAACGGACGGCGCTCCAAATATCCCAGGGATTTTTTAGAGCCCTGTCGCCATGACGACCGTCCTCATCGCCCTCGCGACCGTCCTCATTGGTATGACGACCGTCTTCATAGGGTATGACGACCGTTCTCATGGCGATAAAGTCCCAGGAAAACGAAATAAAGTCCGATTTCATGGCGATAAGGTGTCGGAAAAGAGGAAAAAGCCGGTTTTTCGGGCCGAAAAACTGGGTTGACATTTGTTTAGTTTCGGATGTCTTTCGAGCCCGAAAAAAACGTTTTTTACAATAAGTCCCCCCCCGGGGAGTTGAAAGTTGAGAGTTAAAGAGGGATCGAATTTAAGAAGTTTTGAACTTATTGACGCGGTGTGTCAGAAGTCTTATTTATAGCGTCTGTGTCCTGGCGGTCCCGGATCAAGTCTGGGATGACTGCACCCGCAATGACACGCTAAGGCGTTAGAACTTACTTTTGCTACTCTCCTTTGATACACTCCCCTTTGTTTTTAACATAAAGTCGTTATGTATTTTGCCGGAAATGCCGGTTTTGACGCCATTTACATCCGTATCTTATGTATGCTTGATATTCATGATGTATTGAGGTCTGCATGATAGTATAATTTGAAAATTAATATATCATTGTAGCATCCACGGGGCTCGACAAACGCGAAGAAGTTTCGCTTCTAAGAATATGAACCACCCGCAAACAGGGAATTATGCAATAGCCCTCCTTTCTGTCCCTGTGTTTGTTTAGTTTTTTACGCCTTGCATGATTCCGGAGTCTGTATCCATATTGTTGATCTGTTTTCTACGGCTGCTGGATTGTTTGCCGTAATTCAGGTTCAGGCTTAATTTAACCAGGTATGACCTGTTGTTTGTCGTGTGTATTTTTGAATCGACAGGGTTCAGCGCCGACCAATTCTTATTGTCCGTTTTGTATTCACCGGTGAACGGGTTGAGCACGCCTGCCATAATGGACCAGTTAGACAGTTTATAGCCTGCCATAATCGTGTACATCTGGTCGCTTTTCATCAGTTGTTCCCCATATACGGAGCGAGGCGGAGTGATTGTGGTGAAGTTGGCCAGCCAATGATTGTATGAAAAGTCCATGTTGACTCTTAATTCCGGCATGGTGTATGTATGCCGGTAGTTATTTCCTTTGCTGATAAAGCGGTTCACACGTGGTGTGACGGAAAGGGTTAAATGTTTTTTCCAGGGCTTGACGGTGAATGTCGCTTCCGCACTCAGATTTTGAAACGACCTCTGGTTCTCATAGATCCGGATGAATCGACCTGCTTCGTAGAGGACCGATTCCATGATGGGATTGTATTCATGATCGTAACCGAGCAGAATTTCTAAGCCTAAGATACCCTTATTAAATCCGGCTGCAAGACTTTGGCTAAGTGTATTGAAAGCCTTCAGGTTTGGATTTCCGCGTCGTATTAGCCATGTGTTGATTGCCTGTTCCACATCGTTCATGGCCGATAGGGCTGGGGCATTCTTGCGCAGATTTATCCTGTACCGGAAATGGATATTGTCGTTTGGCTCGAAAGTCAGGAGCGCAGACGGCTGGAAGGCGTATTTTTCCGACCGGTTACCGGACTGGCTGTAGTAAAGGCGGGCGGCAGTCAGGTTTGTCCTATATCTCCATTTCCCTGCTTTTCCCTGGTATTCTGCATAAATGGAACTTTCCGCCTGGCGCATCGACACGTTGGCAAAGGTCGTTCCTGTGTATTTGTTGTTAGTGTAGGATTGCAGATGCCTGATACCTCCGGTTAGCTTATTTTGTCCGGATTTCTTTTCGTAGATTCCTTCTGCGATAAGTGAATACTTGTTTCCCGTGATGTTTGAGACTATATTTGTCACGGTTTCGTTCTCTTGTTTTTCCAGGTAGATGCGTCTGTTATCCGTATCGATATACGTTCCTACCACATTGAATATGAATGTCTGGTTGTTCCTTAGGTAACGTTGCAGATAAAGGTCCAGCACCGGCGAATTGTCAGTCTCTGCCGTATGGTCGGAAATAGACAGCGGGCTCTCGGAACCGGAGAGGTAGAGCTTGCTTTTCCTGTCTTCATAATTATTGGGAAAATCGTTGCGGGTATATTTTAGTTGGGCGTTAAAGAAATATTTGCCTTTCTCTATCAGGCTGTAGTTCAGGTTGCTGCTGAATATCCGCTTATTGAACAGGGTCGGTTCGCCGACTTCTGTCTGGTGCAGCAAGTGGTCGGGGAAGACGAGCTGTTCGTCGTATTCGCGCGTCCAGTACCCTTTCCTTTGTACAAGTGTTGCATTGGCGGAAAATTCGTATTTGCCATAGTTGTATTTTAGGGACAGCCTGTTGTCCAGCGACATCCTTCTATGGCCGCCTCCGTTGAAGAACGAGCCGTTGATATTTCCGCCCGACTCCCGACGGCGTGTGATATAGTCGATAACGGCATCGGCATTTCCGAAGCGTGCCCCCGGGGCATCGTGATATTCGATACGGAGGATATCGGCGGGAGGGATGGAGGCTATTTCGGTATTTGTCACCTGTACTCCGTTAATACGCAATTGTATTTTTCCGTTGCCGGACATGCTTATTTCACCGGATATGGGGTCGACCATGATGCGGGGTAACTGTATTTTCCGGAGTATGTCGGCTCCGTCGGTAGACTCGTTTACCTGTTCCTGAGTGGGAAAGAGCAATTTCCGGTCTTCCTTTACAATGACGGAACGTGCCAGGATGGTCACTTCGTCCAGGTTGATGACGGTTTCTTGTGCAAATGCCGTATGGGTTGTCAGGGCGAGTACGGCTATAATGATACTTGTTTTCATATTTGTTTTTGTGTTTGTTTGATGAGGGTACGGGCAAAGACGGCCTGTCCCCGCGCTTGACGCGGGGCCGCAAAAGAACTAAAACATGTCGATCGGATGTTTGGTCTGTTTCAATGCGATCCCGCGTCGGGGCGCGGGAACAGGGCTTTGGGCGTATTCCTCCTTGATTAATAAATTAGGAATTGAGAATGTCTTTATATATTCCCTCTAAACGTCTACGAAGGTGTTTGACGGCATAATGCTTGCGGGACAGCAGGGTGTTGACGGGGATATTTATGCTTTTGGCGACCTCTTTCACGGGTAGTCCGTCGAGTTCGGTTAGTTCGAAAGCTTCCCGTTGTTCGGGAGGCAATTCGGACAGGGCCGTTTCGAGTTCCTGCCATACAAGGGAACGGAGATATTCGGTTTCGGGCGTCGGATTATCATCGTTGAACAATATCTCGGAAAACTCCTTCAGGATATTCCCGTCATCGTCGTATTGAGATGCAGGCATTTCTTCCTCTTGCATCTTTTTCCCTTTGTTGATAATCGTATTCCGGGCTACACGATAGAGCCATGCCGTGACCTGCTCGATAGGATCGACCGCGCTTTCAACCGTTTTAATCAATTGGTAGAAAACATCCTGCAGGATATCTTCGGCGTCTTCCCGGTTGGGAACCCGTCTTTGGATGAACGACTTCAATCGTGGACTATGCTCGTTGATAAGCCCTTCGAGATTCTCTTTTTCAGTTTGCCGGTTCATCCTCGTTTACTTGTTCTTCTTGTTTTTTCTTGCCAAACCGATCTCTGCCGAAAGGGCCTCCGAAGCCGAATTGCCGCCGTCTGTTGATGAATTCCTCTCGTTCTTCGGGTGTCATCTGCATCCATTTCTCGCGGATCGGGTTCCGGCCTCCGGCATGTTTCCGATGCCGTATCATTCCGCCTCTTCCTCTTCCCCTGCCAAATCCGAAACCACCGAAGAGGAGACGGGACAGGATTAGCAATCCGGCTGCCTGCCAGAAATTGATACATGACAATCCGAATATGCCCGGAATGACCAGATTCCACAGTAACATAACCAGGGCACTGAATCCCGCAACTATCGCTATTCCCCAAAGGACCATTAATATACTTCTCGTTTTCATACATTTCTGTGTTTTAATTTATTACTTTCTGAGAGCTCTCTATCTATGCAGACAACCGGGACGAAAATATATTTTCCGGGGAACATTATTTTTTGCAAATTAGTTGTTCTCCGCTTGGATGAACTTCTCCGAATCTGTACAAAAATAGTAATAGTTACCCGAAAAAGTTGTACATTTGTCCCCTCGAAAATCAGACGGAATATGGATAAGATCCGATTAAAAGACAAAGAATTTGAACTCTTTATCCCGGAAGCGGAGATAAAAGAAGCGATTGCAAAGGTGGCGGAGCGTATCCGGGCCGATGTGAAAGGTACGAATCCGTTGTTTGTGGGAATCCTGAACGGAGCCTTTATGTTTACGGCCGAACTGATGCGCCAGTTGGACGAACCGTACGAGATTACTTTTGCCCGCTATTCTTCCTATAAGGGGACCAGTACGACCGGCGTTGTCCGTGAGATCATGCCTGTGCAAGCCGATGTAAAAGGGAGGACTTTGATTCTGATTGAGGATATTATCGATACCGGGTTCACGATGCAATACGTGATGGACAAGCTCCGTAAAGACGGTGCAGCCGATGTGAAGTTGGCTACGATGCTTTTCAAACCCGATTCGTTGAAGTGTGATTTGAAACCCGATTATGTCGGTATCCGGATTCCGGGCGATTTTATTGTCGGCTACGGACTGGATTATGACGAGATGGGGAGGGCTTACCGGAACATCTATAAGATAGTTGAAAGTTGAGAGTTGAAAATTGAAAGTTATTAGATTAATGTATAATGGGTGGCAATAGGGGGGTGATTACAATTATTCATTCTTAATTGTCAATTAAAAAGCAAACTTTTTATGTTGAACATTGTTATTTTTGGTGCTCCCGGTTCAGGAAAGGGAACACAGAGCGAATTGATTATTGCTGAATATGGCGTAGACCATATCTCTACAGGTGATGTTTTGCGTTCTGAAATGAAGAACGAAACTGAACTGGGCAAGATTGCTAAGGATTACATCGAAAAAGGACAGTTGGTTCCGGATGAACTGATCGTCGACATGCTGGCAAAAGTTCTGGACAGCAAAGAGAACTCCAAAGGTGTTATCTTCGATGGTTTCCCCCGTACGATCCCGCAGGCAAAGGCACTGAAAGAAATGTTGAACAAGCGCGGTACGGACGTATCGGTTATGTTGAACCTGCAGGTTGAGGAAGAAGAACTGATCAAACGTCTGCTGGAACGCGGCAAAGTCTCAGGGCGTTCAGATGACAACCTGGAAACAATCAAGTCAAGACTGGATGTTTATCACAAACAGACCGCTCCTCTGGCTGACTATTATATCGGCGAAGGCAAACATGTTGCTATCGAAGGTATGGGTACCGTCGAAGAAATCTTCGGCCGTATCAAAGAAGCAGTGAATAATTTGTAAATTGATCAATGTGCCAATATGCCAATTTAAGTATCATTATTGGCACATTGGCATATTCGCACATTAAATAATTATTTTTTATGGCTGAATCAAACTTTGTAGATTATGTAAAGATCTATTGCCGTTCAGGTAAGGGCGGTAGAGGGTCTTCTCACTTTCGCCGCGAGAAATACATTCCGAAAGGAGGTCCCGACGGAGGCGATGGAGGGCGAGGAGGCCATGTGTATCTTCGTGGAAACCGGAACTACTGGACGCTCCTGCACCTGAAATACGAACGTCATATTATGGCGACGAACGGTGAAGGAGGCGGTGCCAAGCGCAGTTTCGGGAAAGATGGCGAAGACCGTGTGATCGAAGTTCCTTGCGGAACTGTCGTGTATGATGCCGATACGGGCGAGTTTATCTGTGACGTGACCGAAGACGGACAGCAGGTCATGCTGTTGAAAGGCGGTCGCGGCGGCTTGGGTAACTGGAACTTTAAGACTTCGACCAATCAGGCGCCCCGTTATTCGCAGCCCGGTGAGCCGGCGCAGGAACGGATGGTGATCATGCAATTGAAGTTGCTGGCCGATGTCGGTCTGGTAGGTTTCCCGAACGCAGGTAAGTCTACGTTGCTGTCGGTGGTTTCGGCGGCTAAACCGAAAATCGCCAATTATCCGTTTACGACGCTGGAGCCGAACCTCGGTATCGTGAGCTATCGCGACAACCGTTCGTTCGTGATGGCCGATATTCCCGGTATTATCGAAGGGGCCAGCGAAGGTAAAGGATTAGGATTGCGCTTCCTACGCCATATCGAACGCAACTCGCTGCTCCTGTTCATGGTGCCGGCCGATGCGGACGATATCAAGAAGGAATACGAAATCCTGTTAGGCGAGTTGGTCAAGTATAATCCCGATTTGCAGGATAAGAGCCGTGTGCTGGCAATCACGAAAAGCGATATGCTGGACGAAGAGCTGATCGAGGCCCTGTCGGAAGATTTGCCGGAAGGCGTTCCGCATGTCTTTATTTCTTCGGTTGCCGGAATGGGAATTGTCGAGTTGAAAGACCTTCTGTGGAAGGAACTGAACAAGGAGACTTTCCATGAGGTGGAGCGTATCGTACACAAGAATATCGATGTCAGTTCGCTTGCGTTGGATGATGACGATTTCATTATTCCTCTTGAAGAGGACGATCCGGACGACGATGAGGAATATGAAGAATACGAAGATTGGGACGACGAAGATGAAGATACTTCAAAATGATAAAGTAAAGATGTTGCAATTTCCCGGGTTAAGCGGGGATTGCAACATCTCTCATTTTATAACCACCCGCCGGGGCGGTGTGAGCGAAGGGGCGTATGCCTCCTTTAATCCCGGTGAATATAGCGGAGACGATCCGGAGGCCGTCCGGATGAATCGGAAGCTTCTTTCGGATGCAATCGGAATCCCTTCCGAAAGGATTTTTGCCCCTTTCCAGGTACATGGCACGGAGGTCCGCTCGATCGAACCTTTCTTTCTCTCCCTTCCTTTGGATGAACAGCGGATTTATCTGGACGGCGTAGATGCGCTGGCCACCAATGTGCCGGATGTTTGCGTAGCGGTTTCTACTGCCGATTGTGTTCCCGTATTGCTTTATGCTCCCGATGTAAAAGCCGTAGCAGCTGTTCATACCGGTTGGCGGGGAACGGTGCAGCAGATTGCGGCTAAAACAGTCCGTTTTCTTATTGAAGAGTATGATGCCGATCCGCTTTTGATGAAAGCCGGCATCGCACCTTCTATCGGTCAGGATGCCTTTGAAGTAGGGGAGGAGGTGGTGGAAGCGTTCCGGGAGGCCGGTTTCGATCTGTCGCGTATCATGAAACGGAATGCCTCGACCGGTAAAGCCCATATCGACCTCTGGGAAGCCAACCGTTTGCAGCTATCGGACTGCGGACTTGCCGCCGCAAATATCGAAGTCGCCGGAATCTGCACTTATACGCACCACGACGAATTCTTCTCCGCCCGCCGCCTGGGTATCAAAAGCGGACGTATTCTTTCCGGGATTATGCTCAAGAATAATTTATAACTCAGAAATTTTAAAACCATGATACAAGTTTCAATATCAGAAGAAGTTTCCAGCGCTTGTCCGGACCTGCAAGTCCTGGTGATAGCCTGTCAGGTCAGGAATTCGGAGCCGGATGAACAACTCTGGCGGGAGATCGAGGCAGAAGAAGCGGCTGTCCGGGCGACGGTCAAACTGGAACAAATCAATAAGTGGCTTCCTATTCAGGCTACGCGCCAGGCCTATAAACGGCTGGGAAAAGATCCGAACCGTTACCGTCCTTCTGCGGAAGCCTTGCGCAGGCGTATTCTTCGCGAGTTGCCCCTTTATAAGGTCGATACATTGGTCGATCTGATCAATCTTGTTTCTATCCGCAGCGGTTATTCCATAGGAGGTTTTGATGCGGACAAGATCGAAGGCGGTAAGCTGGTGCTGGGAGTCGGCAGGGAAGGCGAACTTTATCATGGGATCGGCCGCGGCGAACTGAATATTGCCGGGTTGCCTGTTTATCGCGATGCCATTGGCGGCATCGGGACACCGACCAGCGATGAGGAACGGACGAAAATCGGGTTAGACACCACAAGCCTGTTAATGATTCTGAATGGTTACTCCGGGTTGGACGGTTTGATCGATGCCGGAAAGTATGCGGCAGGCCTATTAAGCAAATATGTTTCAGCTACAAACATTGAAATGGAACTTGTTTCGGCCGGTAAACGGACGGAAATAGTACTATAATAGTACTGTAAGTGTGTTAAATATGCTTGCAAAGTATAAAAAGCGCCTGTTTTTATGCTAAAAAACATCTATTTCCTTTTGTTTTAATGGATTAATCTATAAATTTGCCCCCGTTAACGAATTAACAAAACAAAAAGAAACATGATCGAATTGATTGGAACAAACGCCGGCCTTGTTTGGACAGCACTGAACGAAGGCGGTAAAATGAGTGTTAAGGCAGTAAAGAAAGCAACTAAAATTAAAGCAGAAAAAGATATGTATGCTGCTTTTGGTTGGTTGGCAAAAGAAGGCAAGTTAGCTTTCGAAGAAGTTGAAGGTGAATTGTACGTTGCGTTGGTATAATAGAGCGTAACTGAAACTATTAGAAGGAGGGCTGTTCGGATTTTGGTTTGAACGGCCTTTTGTGTATCCGGACGTTTTCTGTCAAAAAAACAAACTGATTGTTGTTTTATTCAAATCTAAAGTTTACTTTTGTGTAGAATTTGGTGTGAAATGACCGAAGATCATAAAAGATTGTTGGCTGTATTTGAGGTTAGAGTTCGTGATTTGATGGAGCTTTGCGATAAGCAAAAACAGAGAATCGGCGAGCTCGAAGGTTTTTTGGTTCAGAAAGAAGAAGAACTTCAGCAGGCGATAAAGACGATCGAAGAGTTGAATACCAAATGTGATAACATGCTGACGGCGCGGGTTGTTTCCGTAAACGAAGGAGAAATGAAAAGCGCAAGGATGCGGTTATCGAAGTTAGTGCGGGAAGTAGACAAGTGCATTGCACTATTAAACGAATAGAGGCGATGGACGATAAATTTCTTATACATGTAGAGATAGCCGGTAAAAGTTATGGTATCAGAATCGACCGGAGTGAGGAGCAGGAAGCCCGTAAGGCTGTCAAGCAAATCCGGATGAAGATGGACCAGTACCGGAAGAAATATTCCGAAGTGGATGTAAAAGATTTGTTAGCCATGGTGGCCTTTCAACTATCGGTGGAGAACGTGAAGTTGGAGGAAAAGAATGACACAAGTCCCTTTACTGAAAAGATACAGGAACTGACCGATGAACTGGAAAGTTACCTGAAGGATAAATAGTTGTAAGAATTAAGAAGATGCGTTTCCGCACTGCTTTGCATGGTATATCCATGTGAGGGTAGTGCTTTTTTTGTATATAATAATATAATAGAATTTAAACTATAAGTAAAATGGGAATGAGCATAATCATAGCACTGGTAACCTTCATCGTTGGGGGCTTGCTTGTGTGGTTCGTGATGAGAGTCCTTATGAAGTCGAGGTATGACGCCGTCATACGTGAAGCTGAAAAGGAGTCGGAAGTAATGAAGCAGAAGAAGCTCCTTGAAGTAAAGGAGAAGTTTCTTCATTTGAAAGCGGATCTGGAAAAACAGGTTTCCGCACGTAATTCAAAAATCCAGTCGGTTGAGGCTAAGTTGAAACAGCGTGAATTGAGCCTGAACCAGCGTCAGGAAGACCTGCAACGCAAAAACAGCGAAATGGATGCCGTCAAGGAAAACCTGGCTGCCCAATTGGAACTGGTTGATAAAAAGAAACAGGATCTTGAGAAACTGCACCAGCGTGAAATCGAACATCTGGAAACCCTTTCCGGACTTTCTGCCGAAGAAGCAAAAGAACGTTTGATCGAATCATTGAAAGACGAGGCCAAGTCCGAAGCCACTTCCTTCATTAACGAGATCATGGAAGAAGCCAAGATGACAGCCAACAAGGAAGCGAAAAAGATCGTTATCCAGTCTATCCAGCGCGTTGCTACCGAAACGGCGATCGAGAACTCGATTACCGTATTTCATATCGAATCCGATGAAATCAAAGGCCGCATCATCGGCCGTGAAGGGCGTAATATCCGGGCGTTGGAAGCTGCTACCGGTATTGAAATCGTGGTAGACGATACGCCTGAAGCAATCGTGTTGTCCGGCTTTGATCCGGTTCGCCGCGAGATTGCCCGTCTGGCTCTGCACCAATTGGTACAGGACGGACGTATCCACCCGGCCCGCATCGAAGAAGTCGTGACGAAGGTAAGAAAGCAGGTGGAAGACGAAGTGGTGGAAACCGGTAAACGTACGGTGATCGACCTTGGTGTCCATGGCTTGCATCCCGAATTGATCCGTATGATCGGTAAGATGAAATACCGTTCTTCTTACGGACAGAACCTGTTGCAGCATGCACGCGAAACAGCCAACCTTTGTGCTGTAATGGCATCCGAATTAGGACTGAACCCGAAGAAAGCAAAACGTGCCGGATTGTTGCACGATATAGGCAAGGTGCCTGATGATGAACCGGAATTGCCGCACGCAATCTTAGGTATGAAACTCTGTGAGAAATATAAAGAAAAACCGGATATCTGCAATGCCGTAGGCGCTCACCACGACGAAGTGGAAATGCAGACGTTGCTGGCTCCGATCGTACAGGTTTGTGATGCCATCTCAGGAGCCCGTCCGGGTGCCCGTCGTGAGATCGTAGAGGCTTATATCAAGCGTCTGAATGATCTGGAGCAACTGGCGCTTTCTTATCCAGGCGTCGTAAAGACATACGCTATCCAGGCCGGTCGTGAACTCCGCGTGATCGTGGGAGCTGACAAGATCGACGATAAGGATACCGAAAATCTGTCTAACGAAATTGCAAAGAAGATTCAAGATGAAATGACTTATCCGGGACAGGTTAAGATCACGGTTATCCGTGAAACCCGTGCGGTAAGTTATGCTAAATAGTTTTTTTCATTTAAGATTGATTATAATAACGTGTGGGCTGGTCTGTGGAAGATCGGCCCATTTTTATTTCTTGCCGATAGCCAGCTTGTAGGATTGAAATTAGTTATACGCTTGACGCATAATCGCAGCAAGGCAGGCGGTGTCGGCCATCTTAAGAGAAAGCGGAGCTTTCTAAGAAAGGCCTAAGCGGGCAGGCGTCGAGCGGAGGGTAAAGGTGAAGCGTCCGGAGCCTGCGTTGTTTGAGCGAAGCGAGTTTCGCAGGCGACAGCGTAGCCTTTACCCGGAGTAGCCTGGCCGATTAAGCCTTGATCTTTTGGTTACTTTTGGATCAAGCCAAAAGTAACAACTAAATCATCATTTATGAATGAAAAAGAGGAAAATGCCTTATGAAAAAGAAAAAAGCTGCTTCCGGTCGAACCGGAGGCAGCTTTTAGTATGATTTAAGCAAGGTTGCTTTATTTATAGCTGTAACCTGCTTTCTTCTGTGCACCATTGGCATTTGTGCCCGGGATTAAAGTGAAGCCCCACTTGTATTCCTGGTCTGCCGGTAAGGTGTATTCTGGTTCGGGACGTGAATACCAGCTGTCGTAACCGGCCAAGCCCTGTTGTTTGAGGTCTACACATACTTCAACGAAGTTACGCGGTGTAATGTCGTTGATGTGTGTCTGGCGAGGTTTGTCGTACGGACCGATTTCCGGACGGTTGGCAATCTCTTCCGGTGTGAAGTTGTTCCACTGGTACGGACGGTTTGTCGTCTTGCCGGCATCGAAATCTTCTACGGAGTTGCGCATGGCGTTAAATTCCATTTCGTCGTCTGCCACGATCAACAGATTCTTACCCTTGCCACCCAATGAGATCCAGCGTGTATCGCAATGATGGCCGTTTTCTTGCGGGCGTACGTATGGGAAGTATTGTGCTTCTGCCGTGCTCTTATACTGTCCGATCGGATAACCGGCTTTGCGGTCCCAATAGTTTTCCAGCGGACCGCGGCCGAAATATTCTAACTGATCCATTGTCACCGGCAGGCGGAAACGTACACCAATACGCGGAACAACCATCTTGTCACGCTCGCTGACATTACTGCGGCCCGGTGAGAAAGTTGCTGTTGCAGTCGATTCGGAAATACCGATCTTCACGCCATCCAGATGAGCCGGAGTGAAGTGGGTTGCCACGTTCATGACACCGTCAGGATAGATCTTATAGGTTACCAGGAACTGGTTGCCGGCCGGCAGTTTGTAGTCGACCTTTACGATCGCATTGCCGTCGACGATTTCGCCTGTCGCACTTGTTACGTTGAAGTTACGGCTGGAGATTTCCCATATTTCGAGACGTTTCGGGTTGCCGCTTCCGTAGTCGTTATCGTTCGGTGCGCGCCAGAAATTCGGCTGGATACCGAAACCTTCGTTGAAGTATTCCGTGCCACCCACTTTGTAAGAGGTAACGACGCCGGCTTTCTTGTCGAATACGAAGTTTACTTTGGATGAAGTCACTTTCAAGGCATCTCCTTCTTCCGATACGGCGAGCTTCGGACCACCTGCCTTGTAAGCCGTTTTCTCGGCTGTAACAGGTAATACAAACTGATCCTGTGCGATGTCGTATGCGGCAGGAATTACACCGTCCTGCTTAGTTGTTGTTACAACGAAGTTAACCGTATAGTCTACGCCAGCCTCCGGTTTCAATCCTTCTACAGGAACCGTGATTTCCTGTGAAGCCTGCGGAGCTAAGTCGAGCGACATCTTATTGCTCTTGATCACTTTATTGTTAGCCTTGACCGTGTAGCTGATCATGTAATCTTTCAGACCTGTGAAATAGAAACGGTTTGTAACCTTGAATACGCCGTTAGCAGCGTCCACAGCCTCGAAACCGATATTCTGGTGGGCATATTTCACCTCTTCCATTGCCGGATGCGGCGTGCGGTCCGGGTTTACGATACCGTTGCAAAGGAAGTTACCGTCGCTCGGCATATCCTTACCGAAGTCGCCGCCATAAGCATAATAGTCTCTTCCGTTTTCATCCTTGACAAGGATGCCCTGGTCCACCCAGTCCCAGATATAACCGCCTTGGAGGTTCGGGTATTTGTAGATTGCTTGCCACTGGTCCCAAAGGTTACCCGTGGAGTTACCCATTGCATGTGCATATTCGGAAGGAGCCACCGGACGGTCGCTGCCGTTCTTGCCGATTTCTTCCAGCCATTTTGCACTCGGATATTGCGGCACGTACATGTCGGAGTTCCATTCCCACTGTGCGCGTTCGTAGTTGACCGGACGGCCCATCATTGTTTTCTCTTTATCCTTTATATACAGATAAGTCTGATAGAAGTTATAGCCGTTTCCAGCCTCGTTGCCCAATGACCAGATCGTTACGGACGGATGATTCTTGTTGCGCTCATACATGTTCATCGTGCGGTCCATGTGCGGTTTCAGCCACTCCGGGTTGTTACCTAATGTGCCGCCTTTGCGCAGATTGTAATACATACCGTGAGATTCGATATTGGCTTCGTCGTACACATATAATCCGTATTCGTCGCAAAGTTCGTAGAACTTGCGATCCTGCGGATAGTGGCACAGGCGGACTGAGTTCAGGTTGTTCAGCTTCATCAGCTCGAAATCCTTACGCATCAGCTCTTCCGGAACGTAGTGGCCGGTTAGCGGATTGTGTTCGTGGATGTTCACGCCTTTGAACTTGATCGGCTGTCCGTTGAACAACAGCACGGTGTAAGGCTTGCCGTTACCTGCAATCTGGTCGATCTGCTTGATTTCGATGCGGCGGAAACCGACGTTTTGCGGGATTACTTCCGTCACTTTGCCGTCTTCCTTGATCGTCATCAACAGTTTATACAGATTCGGATGTTCGGCGTTCCATGTCGCTACGTTATCCAATGTCTTTTCGAATGAAGTTGTCGTAATCGTGTTCGGGCTCACCCACAGCTTATTCTCAGCTGTAGCAGCCACATTGCCTTTTGCGTCCAACAATTCGTATGTAACGTCGATATCCTTCACTTTGTCGGAATGGTTCTTGATGTCCATTGCCAGACGGAAGATACCGTTTGTATAAGTATCGTCGAGTGTGGAAACGACGCGATAGTCATTCACAGCGATCTTTGGTTGCGACCACAGATATACGTCGCGTTCGATACCGCTTATGCGCCAGAAATCCTGGCATTCCAGATAGGAGCCTGTGCTCCAACGGAAGATTTTCAGCGTCAGGACGTTCTTGCCCGGTTGCAGGTATTTGTTGATCAGGAACTCGGCCGGATTCTTGGAATCTTCGCTATAGCCGACTTCCTTGCCGTTTACATATACATATAAGCCTGATTTGGCTCCGGCGATGTTCAGATATACATCGCGTCCGTCCCAAGTGGCAGGAATCTCGAAGTCGCGGCGGTAAACACCCACCGGGTTTGCTTCAGGCAAGAGCGGGGGCTGTGGGTTACGCGGTTTGAACTCGTATCCGTGGTTGGTATAGATGGCAGTGCCGTGTCCCTGTACTTCCCAGTTGCCCGGAACCGTGATGTCGCTCCAGTCGGAAGTGCTGACAGAAGGGTCTGTGATATTGGCCGGGAGCTTTTTGTATGAATCTACAAAATAGAATTTCCACGTACCGTTCAATAAGGAATAGAAAGGACTTTTTTCATATCGGGAGGTGAGAGCTGTGGCGCGGTCTCCATAGCTCATGAAAGAGGAGCGGGGCGCCTCTTTGTTGACGGCAACGACTTGTATGTCCTGCCAATAAGGCTTCGCCGGCTGGTTAACCGCATTGTCTGCCAACGCGGTGCCCAAGAGGAAGCAACTCAATGCTCCTGCGAACATTGTTTTCTTGATCACGTGTTTCATATGCATTTTTAATTTAGATTAGCACTTAATAGTTGAAAGTTGAAAGGTGAAAGTTGAAAGTTTTTGAATCATCGACCCCCAACTTTCACCTTTCACCTTTTAACTTTCACCTGTTTTATCTTGCGGCGTAGAAAGAATAGCCTTCAGCAACCTGCTTGAATGCAAGTACGCCGGCCTGGTTCAGTTCTACATTCATTTCCTTACCGTCGGGCAGGAACATGACAACTTCGTCATTACCTTTGAACTGCAGCAATTTGGTTGCTTCGCCGTCTGCTTCGACGCTCCAGCTCTGGTCTGCTTCGTTGAAGACAAGATCAACCGCTTTTTCTTCTCCTTCTTTCTGGATATGATAGCCGTCTTTCTTTGTCTCGATCGCATACGTACCGTCTTTTGTTTCGATTGTCTTTACTGTGCCTGCATCAGCAACAGGGTTGCTGCCGCTCCAGAATTCGATAGAGTTTAAGACCAAAACATCTGCCAATGCAGAGATTTCGTAAACCGGAACGATCCAGAATGCAATGAATACAAGCTCGTTCACAAACTTACTGTCGATGTTTCTGTTCCAATCCAACAGTTTATTGGACAATCCAAATGATCCAATACATGATGAGAATAATACACTGCTGGCAAGAGTCGTTGCCACCAATAATGTTAAGCTTTTTTTCTTCATGAATATTTAATGTTTACAGTTAATCTGGGGACGAAGATAGTAATTTATTTCGGATTAGCTTGAGGCTGTGTTCGTTTTCTGTAACTGGATTTATGATAAGTTCCGGTAAATTGAATGTTTTGGTAAATGTTTTATAGAACTCAGGATCTTTTTGAGGAACCATGAAAGGTTTACCCGCAATCCCTGTTTTCGGATCGAAAAAAGCAATGAATGGATGTGCCCAAAGCCCGTCTATACGTTTGCTGCTGAACACAAACCATTTTCCGGTCGATGACCAGGTATGGAAACTCTCGACATTATCACTGTTTACTTCTTGCATGTTCCGGATATTCCCGTTTTGCAGGTTTAATAGATACAGTTCGCTTTCCGGATGCCATATTGAGAAGTTCCCATAATCGGAACAAATAAACATTAAATAGTTCCCGTCCGGTGATACCCGCGGAAAAGAGATACTTTTATGCAAGGCTGATGCGTTGTAAACACATTCCGGCTTGCCGAAGACTCTGTTTTGCGTATCGAATGATATTTTGTACAGATCATAATAAATACTGTCCAGTGGTGTTTGTTGAGTAATGGCTTTACTCCGGGAGAAATAAAGTGTTTTCCCGTCCGGGCTCCAGGCCGGGAATGTCTCCATCCATTCCGGGCCATAAATAAGGGAATCAGTAATCATCTGATTTGTTTCGCAATCCCATACGATCAGGTCCGATTCCAAGTCTGATACTTCGATAGGCTTTTTCCCCGTAGAATGGAAGAATTGCTGGATCTCATTGACAGAATAAGCGATATATCGTCCTTCCGGATGCCAGGCGGCATACGTACCGCTGTTGTTCATCCCTTCTTTCTTTATGTTTACTTTTTCTACATTCCCATTCCGGGAGATGACTGTTCCACCGGCTTTTCCCCGGATATGCAACATCATTGTTTCCGGATTATTCCGGCAGAAAGTATGGCAGTTCATACATTCTGACTTTGCGGATTTATTCTCGATGATGGGAGTTACTTCATACGAAGTCAGGTCGCGCTGGTAAATCCCCATCTCGTTCCACAGCTCATACCCGGGATATAGCAGGCGGTAAACTAAATACGGATCGACCGATTCTGTTGAAATCGTGTTCCAGATATCTTTGTATTGTATCCATTTCCCTTCTTGCCGGACGCAGATACGGATGTAAAACTCTTTTCCTGCCGTTGCTGTAGTCAGGGCTTTCCACTTTTCAGCGGGGATACGGACATTGGCATTCCGGGATTTTTGGGAGAAGAATACCTGTCCTTCAGAACCGATTTCGGTATAAAAGGCTTCTCCTTCTTCTGTTATCAGGAAGTTAGGTGCAGCTATATTGCAGGGAAATGTTACATCTGTATAATCCGGAAAAAGAACAGGGCTGGTGTCGGTCTGTCTGTCCGGTGAAACACGTCCGGGTTGACAGGCTGTTAAGAAAAGAAGTGTATATAATATTATGTATCGTGCCATATTTGTTTATTGCTGGTCTTGTTGATAACGATTCAGGATTTCCTGATAGAGGGGCGGCATTCCGGGATAGGAGAAGGCCTGTATGCGCGGCAGGTTTTCGACAAACTGTTTCTGCCGGTTGCTCAATATCAGGTAACTCATCAGATATTCGAATGCCATTTGGTTGGAAGAATCCCGGTCACAGATATAGATTAGTTCCGGTCCCAGATTCTGTATATTGGAAAAGCGGGCTTTTTTATTTTCTGCATGTGGTAACGCTTTCAGACCTCGAATCTGGCCGGTATAAGCTATTTTCTCGTATTCTTCGGCTTGTTTCCGGTAAAATAAAGATTGTTTGAGAATCCGGATAAAGCGTAGGGCGACTTCCGGGCGTCCGTTTGCAATATTATAGCGGATCAGGTTCGTTAGGTTGGGCGCTGTTTCTCCGTTGACAACCAGTGACTCGAAGGCCCACCGCTGTGCTTCGTTCAAATATCCTAACTGTTCGTAAATGTAATGTCCGTACCGGCTTTGTTGCGCGTCTCCCGTCCAAGGTAAAAAGAGGGAGTTGATGCCGTAACTTTGCGAATAGTTCAGTAAGTCATAAGGCATGCGTCCTGTATGATAAAGCGCCATATTCCGGAAATAGTCGTTCAGTTGATTTTCTCCTCTGTATTTCCGGGTACAGTCAAGAACTTGTTCCCATTCCTGTTTCTTGAGATGACCTTCCGCTTCAAGCAGTAACCGTTCACGCATATTATAGGAATAGACGAATAGATAGAAAGTACCGGCAGCGTAGATTCCCAAACAGAGAATACTGCCACCAGTGTAAATCTTTTTGTTCTTTCCGAATCGTGAGAAAAAAAGAGCGGAAAGCAGTGTTATGACACAGATTAAAATTGCAATGGTCGGATATATCCATCCCAGTGCAAAGCTCGTTAATAGAAAAAAAGGCAAGAGAGTTATATAGAATATCTTTTTAGGTAACAACGACAGCAAGAATAATAAGAAGAAACAACAGAAAAGGCTGGTAGCCCAACTGATTTCAAAACCAAGCGATTCAAATTGCACGAATAAGAACAAGGGAAGCAAGATTGCCAGATGCAATGGATCGTGTTTTCCTGTTAGCTGCTTGCAACAGAGTACCGGAAACAGATAAAGGAGTGACAGAATAAACGCAAATATAATTTTTCCCGTATAAGGCAGGTAGAAGAATTGGACGATGAAGTTTGCCAGATATTCCCCGAGTTTACCGGGGGTGGATAAAAATGTATCCAGGTAAGCGTGGGAAAACAGAAATAAGTTTTGTTGTTCGTGATAAGGGAAAAGATAAGCCAGACTGTCCAGGAACATGAACAGAAACAAGCCGCAAAGAGCAGTAAAGAGTAGCCAGTGAATATACTTCATAAAAGAATGAAACACGAGAGGATATGACTCCTCCCGTGTTTGTTATGACAAAAATTTAGATATTTACTTTGTCGGATATCCCGGATTCTGTACCAATGCCGGATTCAGGTCGATTTCTTCCTGTGGAATCGGGAACAGGTAGTTGTGATCTTCATATTTACTACCGGTCAGTTTGATGTTTTCTCCCTGGTATAAAATACATCTCTTTCCCTTATCTATATCCGGTGCAGTCGGATCGTCGACTATCATATATTTCATTCCTAAGAACGGAGCGTTCAGTACATCTTTAGCAATGCCCCAACGGCGGATGTCCCATTTGCGCTTGCTTCCTTCAAGGGCAAACTCAACACGCCATTCGTTACGGATTCGTTGACGTAAAGCATCTTGCGTGCCGCAATAGGTCGGTTTGCTTGCATCCGTATTTTGCAGCTCCGGCATACCGACACGGCGACGTACCTGGTTTACAGCGTCAAAAGCGGAAGCATCTAATCCTGTAAGTTCATTTTTAGCCTCTGCATAAGTCAATAAAACTTCTGCATAGCGGATTACATGCCAGTCTTTCCCCATATCCCAACCTGTCGATTGCGGATCAATGCTCGGGTCTAACCATTTTTGCTGGTAATAACCGGTAGCTGTCGCGTCGTTATGCTGAGCAACACCTGTTGAACCACTTGATGGCAGAGGAGCTGTCTTGATTGTTACACCATACATTTCTTCACCGTCATGCAGTACACAAACTTCCAGACGCGGGTCACGGTCTTTGAACGGATCTGTCGGGTCATAGGTTGTGGACTTGTCAATCGGAGAACCGTCAGCACACTCAAATGCATCGACCAAACTCTGGGTCGGATTGATGCCACCCCAGCCTTTTGTCGGGAAACATTCCCAACCGATGATATAGTTTGTCAGTGTCGGAGCGTTGAACTGACGTACTAAAATCGCTTCTTTGCAGGCTTCCTGTTCTTCCCAGAATAATTTAGCATATTGTCCTGTATTGTTTGCGTCAAACAATTCATATTCACCGGAATCCATTACTGCTTTAGCGGCTTCCGCTGCCGTGTCGAAATGTTTGAAATATAATGCTGCACGAGCTTTCATTGCATAAGCGGCTCCTTTCGTTGCGCGTCCGTAATCACTGCTACCCCACTGTGTTGGAAGGTGGGCGATCGCATAATCGAAATCTTCCATGACTTTGGCATATACTTCTTCAACCGGAGTACGAGTAATTTCTCCCATTTCTTTCAGATCGAGAGGTTGATCCACATAAGGAACGTCGCCATAGGTTTGGATTAATCCAAAATAGATGAAGCCGCGTAAAAAATGTGCTTCGCCCATGGTTGCTTCCTTTTCTGTTTGATCATAATCAGGAATCATATCTATTTTAGTCAATAAAACATTGCAGGCGCGAATCGCATTATAATCACCGCTCCATCCCATATTGGCCGGGTCATAAATACCTCTGGATACATCGCCGGCAGCCCATTTGATACCATGTACGGCATTATCGGAATCAATGTCTCCGTCTATATCACCATTGCCGTCCCCTGCCGGTAAAGCCTGTCGATATACATCGGCAATAAACATCTTTGCATCGTTTGGAGTTTTCCAGAAGCTACCATCTGACAGTTCGTCGTCCGGTATACGATCCAGAAAGTCGCTACAAGAACTGAAACCGAAAAGGATAGCAGCCAGAATTGCTACATATATATAATTCTTTTTCATATTTCTATATTATAATCTGTTATTTAAAAACCTACTTTAAGACCGATTGATATTTTTCTTACGTTCGAGTATAAACCTCCGCGAGCATTGGACGGTGCTGATTCCGGGTCAAGTGAATCCATTCCGGTAATTGTGAACAGGTTTTCACCTGTCAGGAATACTTTTACGCGATCCAGATTGATCTTACTTAGTAATGCTTTCGGTATGTTATAGCCGATCGTCAGGTTTTTCAAGCGGACATAAGAAGCGTCTTGCAACCAATAAGAAGAGAACTGGTAGTTGATCTGGTCTGCCATTGTAATACGTGGATATGAAGCATTATGGTTGGTCGGTGTCCAACGGTCCAAATGGCGTTCCAAAACTTTACCACCGTTAAAGAAAGCATAAGCTGCTTCACCATTAACGTAAGCGTCTACGTCAAATGCTCCCTGGAAGAAGAATGACAAATCGAAATCTTTGTAGTATAAGTTAGCTCCTAAACCGGCTGTCCAGCTTGGAAATTCTTTACCGATCACTTTACGGTCGTTAGCTGCATCGATTTTTCCGTCACCGTTCAAGTCTTTGTAGCGGATATCACCCGGTTGTTCCGTTCCGGTACGTGTCGGACCTGCTGCAACTTCTTCAGGAGAATTGAACAGCCCGTCAGCTTCATATCCATAATAAGAACCGATTGGATATCCTTCCAGGAACCAGAAATTTCCTCTACCGTCACCCGGTTCTTTTCCCTCAGTACCTTGTAAGTCTGTTAACTCATTGTGGACATAGGCGATGTTGAAATTGATGTCATAGCGAAAATCCTTGCTGATAGAATTGTTATGGAAAATACTCAAATCGAATCCGGTGTTCTGCACTTGACCTGCATTTTGTCTGGGTGCATCCATACCAAAAATACCCTGTACAGGCAAGAGAAGCAACATATCATTAGTCGTTTTCTTATAACCGGCCAGTTCGAATCCGATTTTATTATTTAGGAAAGAGGCTTCAATCGCACCTTCGATACTTGTTACTGTAGCCCATTTGAGTTCCTGGTTTGCATAACGGCTTTCTTTGATGGTTGAATAAAGCGTATTCCCAAACATATATTTATCATATGCATATGAAGGAACAGTCAGATAGGCTTCTTCATCTTTCAACTCTTCGTTACCTGTTTGTCCCCAGCCTGCACGTAATTTCAAATTACTCAACCAATCTATACCTGCATTTTTCATAAATTCTTCTTCGGTGATTCTCCAACCGGCAGAGAATGCAGGGAAAGCACCCCAACGGTTACCGGAAGCAAAACGGGAAGAACCATCCAAACGGACATTCGCTTCTAACAAATATTTATCAGCAAAGCTATATTGTGCACGTCCGAAATATGAACGGTGGGCGATCTCATATCTTGATTCTTTGTTGGTCTGTGAAGATGCATCCAGCGTGCTCAATGATTCTTGCAATTCATTGTTACCTCCACCTTTTCGTTCAGCCTCAAGATGTTTATAACGATAATCGATCTGTTCGAAACCGGCTAACAAACCTAAATCATGTTTGCCCCATGTTTCGTTATAATTGATCAATACCTGCGTCGTGTACCAGTTCCACCAGGTTTGCTTTTCATATCCTTCGCGAAGACCTGTCGTTGCTTCGTTATTAGCGCCATAAACGATTTGAGTTTTGAAACCATCTTCGCTTCTTTCATCATTCCGTACTGAAAATAACGCTTTGGCGGTCAGGTTCGGCAGAATATTTACCTGCCCATACAGTGTACCGTTTACCTGTTGGTCCATTGTTCTTCTGAAGCCGTCACGCCCCAACAGTGCTACCGGATTGTCTTTTCCGTGATACAGGAAATCACCTTCTTCATTACGGACTGCTTCGACCGGGGTTGCACGGTTGGTAAATTGAGTCATACCGGCAACACTATTCCATCCGTCCATCAGGGTTCCTCTGTAGCCTGAAACATTCAAACCTGCAGAGAACCATTTGTTGATTTGAGAATCGACGCTGGTACGCGCATTAAACCGTTTGTAGTTGTTGGCATCGATCAAACCGTTCTGCTGTGTATATCCGACAGATGCATTATAGCTTGTCTTTTCAGAGCCACCGCTGATAGATATGTGATGCATTGTCTCAATCGCATTTTTGTTCATGGTCTCTTTATACCAATCGGTATTTGGGTGACCGTAAGGATCTGTTCCGTTGCGATATAATTCAATGTCTTCATCCGTGAAACGAAGCGGATTGTTCGGATTGTCATTGAGAGTCGCCTCGTTATATAACATGGCATAATCTGCAGAACCCAAGAATTTGGGACGCATAGTCGGAGTTGACCAACCTACATTTCCTGAATAGTTGACGCGTGCCCGGTCACCTTTTTTACCTTTCTTTGTTGTGATCAAAATAACACCGTTGGCAGCCTGTACACCGTAAATAGCGGCAGAAGAAGCATCTTTCAATACTGTCAGGCTTTCGATATCAGCCGGGTCAATCGTATTCATGCTACCCGGAACTCCATCTACAATAACTAACGGACTTGCTGCATTCACGGAGTTCTTACCACGAATCGTGATAGAACCTGTCTGTGAACCCGGTCTACCAGAACTTTGGATAGCTGTCACACCCGGCATCTGTCCTGCTAAAGCTGCAGAAACGCTTGATACAGGTCTTGTTTCCAAAGTCTCAGCTTTTACTGTCGATACAGAACCTGTCAGGTTTACTTTTTTCTGTACGCCATAACCAACAACAACAACCTCATCCAGTTTTTGTGTGTCTTCTTTTAAGTTTACCTTAATGGATTGTTCTCCATTGTACTTAATCTCCTGGGTCAGGTAACCGATAAATGAGATAACGATCACATCTCCTTTTTTAACATCCAAGACGAAATTACCATCCATGTCGGTAACTGTACCGTTAGTAGTACCTTTTACAACAACGGAAGCTCCGGCTACAGGGCCAAATTCGTCTTCCACGATACCTTTTAAACTCGCTTGTTGCTGAGAAATGCCAACTTTAGGAGTTGCTGTTTCATTGGCTGCAAACATCGTCCCTGATGAACAAAGAGCAGTAGACAACAGCAAAAAGCTGACTGGTCTTACAATTTTCAACATACTAATTGTTTTTTGTTTAATAATAATAGTCACTATATGAATAAGATCTAAGGAGGTGACAATCACCCAACTTATAGACTTAACACATTCTTTTCTTGATTTTGAACGTTCAAAAAAACTTATATCCAAAAACTTGACTTAGTTCTTGTAGGACTAATTACTTATTGTAAAAAACATAATGAATGATAGAAAAAAAGGGAGGATTTTAATGCGAAGTTCTTGTAGGACTACGTTTCTTCGACGTGGCAAATGTAATACATATTTATTACAGTACATACTTTTTTTTAGAAAAAATTAGCACGATACCTGTGAAATGTATTTTAACATCACCTTTATATAACGCGACAAATATATTAAAATATTTCATTAACACAAACAATATTATCTGTTTTTTTTCTTATATAAGCCTAATGTTTGCTCTTCTTCCTTTGAAAATCTAAATATCTATTACTTTTATTCGGCGTGTGTAAAATTAATCTTTTACTATATTAAGTGTAATTTAATATTTGCCTATTTACCCAATGACAGAACTTGAAATGTTAATTAACAATTAAAGGGTATTTCGGTGGATTATGTGAGTATGTTTGTAGTTAGGCTTTTATCCCTTCGTACTTATTGTAATAAGTATTTAATTAACATCGAATAATAAACCACATATCATATGGCCTGATTAGTGACAAAATCCGATAGTGGCTTTGGTAAAATCCAGTGCCCATGAAAATCGGATTGCATGGGCATGAAAATCCGGATGGATGGGCATGGATATTTTTTTCAATCCTTAGGGGCTTATTGTATAAAATGCATTTTTCAGGCTCGAAAGACATCCGAAACCCAATAAATGTTAATCCACTTTTCTGCCATCAAAAAAGGACTTTTTCGCCTTTTTTGAGCGTTTCCAGCAATTACGACCGTCCTCTTTGCCATTATGACCGTGCTAATGTGTAGTGCACTCGGCACCTCGCGAAGATTAGCACGGTCGTAATGGCGATTTGGACGGTCGTAATTGGAAAGAGGACCGTCTTCAGGGCAAAAAAGCCCCTGAATTTCCTCGGGATATTTGGAACGCTGTCCGTTTTATTTTCAAATATTCGATTCTCCGAGAGTTAAGGTTTATCACTTTGTCGGTGTTTCCGGTTTTCGGTAATCAAATTGCATGCTTTTTAGAATTGGCTCGGCACCTCATTTCATCTGGTGTCAGCCGGGAAGGTTAAAACCATGAAAAAAGTCAATCCAAAATCGATCAAGATTTTGAACGAAATAGAAAAACTGCCCAAAAAGGGGGTTATTGTATATCTCTCATTGTTTTTTCGAGCACGTTTGTCGAATTTATTTAATCATAGTCCTACAAGAACTAAGTCAAGTTTTTGGATATAAGTTTTTTTGAACGTTCAAAATCAAGAAAAGAATGTGTTAAGTCTATAAGTTGGGTGATTGTCACCTCCTTAGATCTTATTCATATAGTAACTATTATTATTAAACAAAAAACAAATTGGTATGTTGAAAATCGCAAGACCAGTCAGCCTTATGTTGTTGTCTGCAGCATTGTGTTCCGGAGGAGCAGCTTATGCATTAGACAGTACGGCAACTCCCAAAGTTGGCATTTCTCAGCAACAAAAAAGTTTGAAAGGTACAGTGAGTGATGATTTAGGCCCTGTAGCCGGCGCTTCTGTAATTGTAAAAGGAACGACTAACGGTACGGTTACCGACATGGATGGTAATTTTGTACTGGATGTTAAAAATGGAGATGTTATCCAGATTTCTTTCATCGGTTATTTGACTCAGGAAATACCGTACACCGGACAAGCGTCGTTAACTGTAAGCTTAAAGGAAGACACACAAAAGTTGGAAGAGGTCGTAGTTGTAGGTTATGGAACACAGCAGAAAGCGAACCTTTCAGGTGCTGTTGCTTCTGTTGCCAGTGAAGAACTGACCAATCGTCCTATCTCTAATGTATCATCCGGTTTGCAGGGTTTGATGCCTGGTGTAACGATCACTGCCGGTGAAGGTCGTCCGGGTGAAGACGGAAGTAATATCCGTATTCGTGGTGTCGGGACATTAAATAATTCTGATCCTTACATTTTGATTGACGGTATCGAAAGTGGTTCGATGGATAGCGTTGACCCCAATGATATCGAAAGTATTTCTGTATTGAAAGATGCAGCGTCGGCCGCTATCTATGGTTCGAAGGCATCGAATGGTGTAATTTTGATTACGACTAAACGTGGTAAATCTGGTGCTCCCCGCGTTTCATACAACGGTTATGTCGGCGTTTCAAGCCCGACGGCTGTTATTGACCGTGTAAGCTCTGCTGAATATGCAATGCTGTACAACCGTATTGACGATACGAATGGTCAGCCGCACCGTTATAGTGATGAAGATATTCGTCTGTTCCAGGACGGTTCAGACCCTTATGGCCATCCTAATACAGACTGGAATGATGCTGCTTATCAAACAGGTGTGCTGCATAAACATAATGTAAACGTAAGCGGAGGTTCTGAAAAAGCAAAATATATGGCTTCTGCCGGTTATTTAGGACAAACAGGTATTCTTCCTAATTCGGAACGTAAACAGTTCAATGGGCGTGCTAATCTGGATATGAATATCACGAAGAGATTGACGGTCCGTATGAATATGGCTTATATCAAGAATGATTATAAAGACCCGAACTCCAACTATGGCGGCGGTTGGTCTGACCAGATCATTCGTCAGTTGAACATTCTGAGCCCGATGATCCCTGTTTATAAAGAAGATGGTACTTATGGGGCAACAAATGACGGTAACCCTATCGCATGGTTGGATTCCAAACAGACTGTTGATAAATACAATCAGAACTTTACAGGATCTTTGGCTGTCGATTATCAGATTATCGATGGTTTGAAAGCAACTGTTTCAGGTGCTTATGTAAATGACGATCAACACTACAAAGCATTTGTAAAGAAAATTGACGCTGACCCGGCGCAGGCTGCCCGTCCGAATAGTTTGTCGGAAGCATTCACAAACTGGAGCCGTTATAATCTGGATATTTTGTTGAACTATGATAAACAGTTCGGTAATCATGGTTTGAAGGCCATGTTGGGTTATCATGCAGAACAGTATGATGTACGTTACAATTATATGTATCGTGAAAACTTCCCTAACAATGAGTTGGATGATATGAACGCCGGTGCGACAGCTACTCAAACAAACTCTGGATTTACCCGTGAATTGGCTATGCTTTCATACTTTGGCCGTGTAAACTATGATTACGCTGGTAAATATCTGTTGGAAGCTAACTTCCGTGCGGATGCCTCTTCCCGTTTTGCTCCGGGACATCGTTGGGGATATTTCCCTTCTTTCTCAGGTGCATGGCGTATCAGTGAAGAAGGATTTATGGAAAATACGAGAGATTGGTTGAACAGCTTGAAGATCCGCGGTTCTTGGGGTATGCTGGGTAACCAGGATGCATTGAGTGACGGAACTCCGACAGGCGGTGACTTCTATCCTTGGTTGAACACCTATAATCTGGGTGCTAATTATCCTTTTGGCGGTGCGTTGACAACTGGTTATTATCAGGGCAGTTATAAAATCGAAGACCTTTCATGGGAAAAATCTACAACATGGGGTATCGGTTTGGACGCTGTGATCAATAATAAGATCAACTTGACATTCGATTACTATGATCGTAAGACTACAGACATTATTATGGAAGTTCCGGTTCCGACAGAGTTCGCATTAGGAGCTTATAAAGATAATGTAGGTGCGATGCGTAACCGTGGTGTTGAAATCCAATTGGGTTACAATAACCGTTGGGGTGATTGGAAATTCGGCGTAGTCGGTAATTTTGCTTATAATAAAAATAAGATAGAAAATTTAGGTGGTGTCGAACGTATGTCTGATGGTGACTTCCTGCGTAAGGTAGGTTCGCCGATCAACTCCTGGTATGTTTATAAAACAGATGGATTCTTCCAGTCTGACGAAGAAGCACAAGCTTGGATGGATAAGTATTCCAAACAGGAAGGATATCCGTTCGGACAGAAGTTCAGAGCCGGTGATTTAAGATATGTCGACACAGACGGTGATGGCAAGATTACGGCTGAAGACCGTGAATTGTATAAAACGAAAGATCCGGTCATGACATTCGGTTTGAACTTGAATGCAGCTTATAAGAATTTTGATTTGACAATGAATTTCACAGGAGCCGCTAATGTAGGATTTGCTTATACAAAAGAAGCTTTTGGTGAATTCTCCGGTAGTGCAGGGCATCCGTCCACAGCATGGCTGGACTCCTGGACTCCAGAAAATCCGAATGCAAGTATGCCACGTGTAGCTGAAGCTCGTATGTCTCCGAGTGAAGCTTCCAATGTTTTGTCTGACTTTTGGGTAATCAACACAAGCTATCTGCGTTTAAAGACTTTACAATTGGGCTATACTTTCCCGAAAAGTCTTTTGGAAAAAGTAGGTGTTCAGAATTTGAGAGTGTATTATTCAACTGAAAACTTGCTGACATTTGATTCTATGCCGTTGAATGTAGATCCGGAAACTGTAAGCTCTCGCTTGTCAAGCTATCCTCTGTCAACAACACATTCATTTGGTGTTAATATTACATTCTAAACAATTAATGATTATCTAATTATAAGTTGAATTATATGAAACGTATATCAATATATCTATTGGCTGGAGTAGCACTATTGTCTACTGCCTGCTCGGACTTTTTGGATACAGCTCCGCATGATGCGCTGTCTCCTTCCACAACATGGAAAACAGAAAATGATGCTGAAAGCTTTGTTGTAGGATGTTATAATGGACTGTGGGATCCAAGTTCTATTTTGTACCTGGATTGCGGTTCTGATATCGGTTATAATAATTTCCCTTGGGAAGGATGGCGTCCTTGGGGTGATGGCTCTTTGGCAAGTTCCAATACCGGAGCTTCATTCTACAATTTTTCTATTATCCGTCGTTGTAATACGGTATTGGACAACATTGACAATGTCGAGTTTACGACACCGGGAAAGAAAGAAGATTTGATCGCCCAAGCTAAAGCCATTCGTGCTTATTGCTATTTTCGTATGAACTGGTGGTACGGCGGTGTGCCTATTATCGGCTCTTATCTGACAGCTGAAGAAGCTCAGGTTCCCCGTAATACGGAAGAAGAAGTGCGCCGGCAAATTGCACAAGATTTGGATGATGCGCTTGCAAACATTAATGCTGAGCCTTCCGAACGTGGACGGATTGCGAAAGGAGCGGCCCTTGCGATCAGAATGCGCGAAGCTTTGTATTATGATGAATGGCAAAAAGCTAAAGATGCGGCTCAAGCTATTATCGATTTGAAACAGTATGAATTGGACCCGGATTATTCCAATCTGTTTAAACTGACGGGAATTGATTCCAAAGAAGTTATTTTAGCGGATCAGCGTATTGCAAATATATATGGTTTAGGTGTTGTCGGCCAGATGTATAATAACAAAGATGCTGGTTGGTCTTCAATCGTTCCTACTCAGAATTTAGTTGATATGTATGAGATGAGTAACGGTTTGACAAAAGATGAACCGGGTAGTGGTTATGATGCTACTCATCCGTTTGCCAACCGGGATCCTCGTATGGAAAAGACTATTCTTTTCCCCGGACAGGAATGGAGAGGTGAAGTCCTGAATACTTTGGATGAATTTGAAGCTGATGGTAAATCGAAAAATATCAATTATCCGACTTATACCGATAATGCTTCTAAAACGGCTTTGACATGGGCTAAATATTTGGATCCGATCGATCAGTATTCGAACATATGGAATACGGCTACTTGTGTGATCGTTTTCCGCTATGCAGAAGTATTGCTTACTTATGCTGAAGCATCGAATGAATTGGATGGTCCTTCGGCTCAGGTTTATGAATATTTGGATCAAATCCGTACACGTGCAGGCATGAAGCCGGTTGATAGAACCAAATATGGTACAAAAGAATCATTGCGTGAGTTGATCCGTCGTGAACGTTGTGTCGAACTGGCTGGTGAAGGATTGCGTCGTGCAGATATCTTGCGCTGGAAAGATGCCAGTGGTAAGAGATTGGCTGAAACATTGTTGAACGGGGAATTGAATCGTATCACAGGAACTATCAACTACAGTGAAACTGATCCTTATAAACGTGCAGTTATTTCTGATAAAAGAGCGTTTATCGAAAATCGTCAATTTGTAGAGAAGAATCGTTATTTGCCGATTCCGCAAGGTAGTATCGATAAGAACCCGAACCTGAAACAGAATACAGGTTATTAATAGGTACGCCATTTGGCGAGAAGTCTTTTTATTAAAATAGAAAGCCGCGACTTTATGTTGCGGCTTTTTTTATGGATAAATTGTATCTTTGCAGCCATAATAGAAAAAATATATGATTTCGGTTGAAGGACTAACAGTTGAGTTTGGCGGGTTTACGCTTTTTGATGATGTTTCGTTTGTGGTTAATAAGAAGGATCGTATTGCACTGGTCGGGAAGAACGGTGCCGGAAAATCTACGATGCTGAAGATATTTGCAGGCTTGCAGTCACCGACCGCGGGGACAATCAGCGTGCCGAAAGAAACGACAATCGGTTACCTTCCCCAGCAGATGAAATTAGCGGATACGCAGACGGTTCGTGAAGAAGCCGAGCAGGCTTTTGAGCATATCCATGAAATGGAAAAGGAAATGGAGCGGCTGAACCTGCAATTGGCCGAACGTACCGATTATGAGACGGAATCCTATCAGAAACTTATCGATCGTGTCACCCATCTGACAGAACATTTCCAGCTGATGGGTGGAAATAACTATCATGCGGAACTGGAACGTACGCTTATCGGTCTGGGGTTCACCCGGAATGATTTCGACCGGCCGACTTCCGAGTTCAGCGGGGGATGGCGTATGCGTATCGAGCTTGCAAAACTCTTGTTGCGTAAGCCGGATGTCCTGTTGTTGGACGAGCCGACAAACCATTTGGATATCGAGTCTATCCAATGGCTCGAAAACTTTATCGCGACACGTGCCAATGCGGTTATTCTCGTTTCCCACGACCGGGCGTTTATCGACAATACGACTTTCCGTACGGTTGAGATCGAGCTTGGAAAAATCTATGACTATAAAGTAAAATATTCCGAATATGTCGTGTTGCGCCAGGAGCGGCGTGAACAACAGCTCCGTGCTTTTGAGAACCAGCAGAAGAAGTTGGCCGATACGGAGGCTTTTATCGAACGCTTCCGCTATAAGGCGACCAAATCCGTTCAGGTACAATCCCGTATCAAGCAATTGGAGAAAGTGGAACGCATCGAAGTGGATGGGGTGGATACGGCTATGCTGAACTTGAAGTTTCCGCCGGCTCCCCGTTCCGGCTCGTATCCGGTGATAGTGGAAGACCTTGCCAAACGGTATGGTGAACACTTGATTTTCGAGCATGCGACGTTTACGATCAACCGGGGGGATAAGGTCGCTTTTGTCGGTAAAAACGGAGAAGGTAAATCGACATTAGTAAAATGTATAATGGGTGAGATTACCGACTTCACCGGCAAGTTGCAACTGGGGCATAATGTCAAGATCGGTTATTTTGCCCAGAACCAGGCACAGCTTTTAGATGAAAATCTGACGGTGTTCGATACGATCGATTATGTGGCGCAAGGGGATATCCGTACGAAGATACGCGATATTTTGGGTGCTTTCATGTTCGGGGGAGAAGCTTCGGACAAAAAGGTCAAGGTCTTGTCGGGAGGGGAGAAAACGCGTCTGGCAATGATCCGTTTGCTGCTGGAACCGGTGAACCTCTTGATTCTCGATGAGCCGACGAACCATTTGGATATGCGTTCTAAAGATGTGTTGAAAGATGCATTGAAGGAGTTTGACGGAACGGTAATTGTCGTTTCACACGACCGTGAGTTCCTGGATGGCCTGGTGGACAAAGTATATGAGTTTGGCAATAAACGGGTGGTCGAACATCTGGGAGGGATTTATGATTTCCTCGAACGCAAGAAGCTGGATAGTCTGCAAGAACTGGAACGTTCCGCCCAGGCGGCATCTGATGTTGCTGCGGCAGATGTACAACCCACTCAAAATAAGCTCTCGTATGAAGCCCGCAAGGAGCAGAGTAAAGCGATCAAGAAAGTGGAAAAAGCGATTGCGGAATCCGAAAAGAAAATTGCGGATTTGGAAAAATCCATAGCGGCAATCGAGGCTAAACTGGCAACGCCTGAGGGAGCGGCGGATGTCTCTTTATATAGCGAATATTCGGCCTTGAAGAAAGATTTGTCGGATACGATGGATCTTTGGACTGAACAAACAATAGAATTGGAAGAATTATCATGACAACAAAGACGCAACAGATACGTATTGAAGATTTCGATTATCCGCTGCCTGACGAGCGGATCGCTAAATTCCCGTTGCCTAAGCGGGATGAATCGAAACTTTTATTATATAAGGAAGGAAAGGTCGGCGAAAGTATATTCAAACACATTACGGACTATCTGCCGGAAGGCTCGTTGATGGTCTTTAATAATACGCGGGTGATCCAGGCCCGCCTTTTGTTTCAGAAAGAGACAGGGGCCAAGATCGAGATTTTCTGCCTGGAACCGGTCGAACCGCATGATTATGCATTGGTATTCCAGCAGACCGAACGTTGCCGCTGGACGTGTCTGGTGGGTAACCTGAAAAAATGGAAAGAAGGGTTTTTGACTAAGATGGTGCAGCTCGATGGCGAAATTGTCACGCTAAAAGCGGAGAAGCTACAGACTTGCGGAGATAGTCATCTGATTGAATTCTCCTGGGATCATCCGACTTGTACGTTTGCCGATCTCCTGGATGCGGCAGGTGTATTGCCTATTCCTCCATACTTGAACCGGGAAACTGAAAAAAGCGATTTGCAGACTTATCAGACTGTCTATTCGAAGATAAAAGGTTCGGTGGCCGCTCCGACTGCCGGTTTGCATTTTACGCCGGAAGTCCTGGCTGATATCGATGCGCACGGCATCGGACGCGAGGAGTTGACGCTTCATGTCGGAGCCGGGACGTTCAAGCCGGTGAAAAGTGAAACAATCGAAGGCCACGAGATGCATACGGAATTTATATCCGTACGCCGTAGTTCGATCGAGCGGATCAAACAGAACCTCGGTAAGATTATTGCGGTCGGTACGACTTCGGTCCGTACGCTTGAAAGCCTCTATTATATGGGAGTTACGCTGGCTTCGAATCCGGAGGCGACAGCCGATGAATTGATTGTCAAACAGTGGATGCCTTATGAAGAGTCGAATAACCGTCTGACTGCTGATGAAGCGTTGCAAAATATCCTGGATTATCTGGACAGGCATCAGGCGGATAAGCTGGTGACGGCTACCCGGATCATTATCGCTCCGGGTTATGAATTCAAAATCGTACGGGGTATCGTGACGAATTTCCACCAGCCGAAAAGTACTTTGCTGTTGCTGATCTCAGCCTTTGTAAAAGGTGATTGGAAGAACATTTACGATTATGCCCTGGCGCATGATTTCCGTTTTTTGAGTTACGGGGATAGTTCGCTGTTGCTGTAAAGGTTATACAATAAATCGTACATAATCCTGTTATATATAACATAGATTATAGCAAATGAGACAATTTACCCCATACTTATTCCTGTTACTGGCAGTATCGTTTTTGTATTCCTGTAAATCGGCGAAGTTGAGCGATGCGGAAGAAAAGCAACGCATTGGTGAATACTTTGAAGCTGCGGCCATATACCGGAAAGTATATACAAAAACACCTCCTGTCAAGCGGGACTTGCGTGGTTATATCGCTTACAGGATGGCCGATTGCAATCGCTTGATTAATAATACGCCGCGTGCAACCAGTGCGTATATGAATGCCTTGCGCTATAACTATCCCGACAGTATTGTGAACCTTCGCCTCGGGCAGATGTACCATAAGAGCGGACGTTATGGTGAAGCGATCAAATATTACAATGATTATCTGTTAGCGGAACCGGGCAGCATATTGGCATTTAACGGTATTGCGGGGTGCGAGGAGGCTACGAAATGGAAACAGAATCCGACTCGTTATGTGGTCAAACGAATGGAGAAGTTTAACTCCCGCCGTTCCGAGTTTGGCCCGATGCTGTACGGAGAAAAATATGACCAGCTTTATTTTGCATCGACTCGTACGCCCAAAGGAGCCGGAAAAGATAAGGATGAGACTACCAATGCGATTACCGGGCAACGGAATAATGATTTCTTCCTGGTGAAGCAGGATGAGAACGGAGCCTGGCAAGCACCGATAGAGTTGGAGGATGAAGTAAATACGGAATTTGATGAAGGGACGCCCTCTTTTTCCAAGGACGGGAATACGATGTATTATACTTATTGTGCGCAGGATCCGGAGGGACCGCGTACTTCTGAAATTTATATCTCTACCCGTAGCAGTGCCAAATGGGGGAAGGGTACGCGTGCCAGTATCGTAAAAGATTCGGTGACAGCTCTTGGTCATCCGGCGATTTCGCCTGACGGTAAATATTTGTATTTTGTATCCGATGCAGTGGGCGGTTACGGTGGTAAAGACTTGTTTCGGGCGCGTGTTGTCGGGAATGATTTCGGACCGATGGAAAACCTGGGACCGGATATCAATACGCCGGGTGACGAAATGTTTCCATATGTGCGCGATTCCGTTACACTTTATTTTGCATCGGATGGTCATCCGGGTATGGGAGGACTCGATCTGTTTAAGGCTACTTTAGACAGTACCGGTAAATGGAATGTCGAAAACATGAAAGCTCCGATCAATTCTTCCGGAGATGACTTCGGTATCACTTTCGCCGGGAAGCAGGAAAAAGGCTTTTTTAGTTCCAATCGAAATGATGCACGCGGATACGATCATCTGTATTCTTTTGAAATGCCGGTTATCACGATCTTTATTGAAGGTATCGTATCGGATGTGGATGAGAATCCGATCGAAGATGCGACAGTCCGTATTGTCGGCCGGGACGGTTTGAACGAAAAAGTGCTGGCAAAGAAAGATGGTAAGTACAAAGTGGAACTGGAACGTGACATCAGGTATGTGATGATGGCCAGTGCACGCGGTTATCTGAACCAGAATTTTGAGTTGAAGACCGGGCCGGAAGAAAAGAATGAGACATATATCGTGGACTTTTTCCTTTCCCCGATCAGCAAACCGGTTGTGATCGAAAATATATTCTATGATTTCGATAAGGCGACACTGCGTCCGGAATCGAAAAAAGCATTGGATGAACTGATTAAGATGTTGAATGACAATCCGAATGTGACAATCGAATTAGGAGCGCATACCGACCGGAAAGGTTCGGACCAGTATAATGAACGCCTGGCCCAACGGCGCGCCCAATCGGTAGTCGATTATCTGATTGCGGGAGGTATAGCCAAAGACCGCTTGGAAGCCAAAGGATATGGTGAAAGTGTTCCTAAGGTGATCAACAAAAAGATGGCTAAGAATTTCGATTTCCTGAATGAAGGGGATGTCCTGACGGAAGAATTTATAGAGAAGCTGACTCCCGAACAGCAGGAGACTGCGGACCAGATAAACCGTCGGACAGAATTTAAAGTATTACGGACAAACTATAATCTGTTTTGATTTATCAGCAGAGTAGACAAAGATATAAGGTACCTCGAATTTTTATCTTGTAGCGCGTAAGAGGTTGTCTTTGAATATCGGCATTTTTTTCTGAATGAGCCCGCCGGTTTTCGGATAACCTCTTACTTTAGTTAACCGGTCGATTAATTATTGCGCCTCTGATTATTTAATTGCTGATAAAGCTTATCTTTGTGGCAAATAAAAACAAGATACTATGCGGATTAAAGTACTTCACTTATTATCTTTTATGTTGATTTTTAGTGCTTGTAACGGTCAACAGCCCAAAAAGATGGAAACAGAGAACACAAAAGAACGTACTTTTGAAATGGTTTCTGTTCCAAGTGTCATAACCGAGCCGGAAAAACGTGCTGCCTATCTGGTCACGCACTATTGGGATAAATTTGATTTTACCGATACGACCTTGATCCACCTTCCCGAAATTACGGAACAGGCAGCATCCAATTATATTGACATGATGAAATATGTTTCACCAGCAACGGCTGCTTCTTCTATTAAAGACATGATGCATAAGGCGGCTGTCGACAGTACGATGTTTGCTTATTTTGCCGGGTTATATGAAAAATATTTGTATGACCCGAATTCACCCATGCGGGATGAATCCCTCTATATACCTGTATTGGAAGCTGTTTTAGAGGCTCCGGTTTTCGATGAAGTCCATAAAGTACGTCCGGCGCATCTTCTTGAAGTGGCTCTTAAAAACAGGATAGGGGAGCCTGCTACTGATTTTACTTATACCCTGGCAGACGGAAAGAAAGGTACTTTGTATCATGTGAAAGCTGATTATTTGCTTTTATTTTTCTATAATCCGGATTGCCATGCCTGCAAAGAAATAACCGATCAGCTTGCTGCTTCCCCGATTGTGAATGGATGGATCAAGAATAATAAACTCAAAATCCTTGCCGTCTATCCGGATGAAGATTTGGATGCGTGGAGGAACCATATTTCTTATATGCCGGCAAGCTGGATTAATTCCTATGACAGCACGGTCAGCCTGAAGAATGATGAGATTTATGATTTGAAAGCTATCCCGACACTTTATCTGTTGGATAAGGATAAGAAAGTTATTTTGAAAGATGTTACATTTAACCAGATAGAGAATTATTTACAACAATAACAAACGAAATGAAAGGAAGAACATTTTTATTATCAATGGCTTTGGTGGCCGGTGTCAGCTTGAGTGCATCGGCTCAATTTAAGATTGGCGGTAAATCCATCAATACAAAGAAATTAGTAAATGCGGCAGCGGATGCTGCAAAAGCTATAACTCTGTCGGACGAGGATGTGGCAAAGATGGCGCGCGAATATATCCAGTGGATGGATACGCACAATGAAGTAGCTGGTCCTGATACGGAAATGGGACAGCGTTTAGCTAATCTGACAAAGGATGTAAAAGTGGATGGTCTTGACCTGAATTTTAAAGTCTATAATGTGATTGACGTAAACGCGTTCGCTTGCGGAGACGGAAGTGTTCGTGTTTGTGGAGGTCTGATGAAGATCATGGATGATAATGAAGTGATGGCAGTTATCGGTCATGAAATCGGCCACGTGGTACATACGGATTCGAAAGATGCCATGAAGCAAGCCTATCTGACTTCAGCGGCCAAGAACGCTACCGGTGCTGCCAGTAATACGGCGGCAAAGTTGACTGATTCGCAGTTGGGAGATCTGGCCGAGTCGCTTGCCGGTGCGCAATATTCACAGACACAGGAAAACGAGGCGGACGATTACGGCTTTGAATTTAGCATAGCCAACGGCCTTGATCCTTACAGTATGTGTAATTCATTGAACAAACTGTTGGAATTGAGTGAAGAAGCCCCTAAATCGTCTAAATTCCGCCAGTTATTCTCCAGTCATCCGGAAACGCAAAAGCGGGTGGAACGCATGAGGGCAAAAGCGGATGAATACGTGAAGAATCAGAAATAAACCGTTAATGACGCTTAAATAGATGGTTTTTTGATTAAAATAATGCTAAATCTCTGATCTTTTCTGCTGAAAAACTATGCTGCATAACATAAAACAGGTATATTTGCACTGTGTTTTTCATGGTATTAGATTTAAGGTTAGCAATGAAGATTGGTTGTCGTGATGACAACCTTTTCTTTTTTTAGGCCGTTTGTTCTTTTCTTTCCTATCGAATGCTTTTTAAGATTCCGAAATAATATTACTTTTGTGTATTGACTAAAAAACTAAATAGTGTGGATACAAGAATAAAACTACGGGTACAGGGTTTGACGAATAGCCAGATACAGTCGGGTGCATATGCTCTGATCCTGGCGGAAGAAGAAGGGGTTCGCCGCATACCTATCATTGTCGGAACATCGGAAGCGCAGTCAATAGCAATTGCATTGGAGCGCATAACACCCCCTCGTCCTTTGACGCATGATCTGTTTGCAACGTTTGCCCAGGCTTTCGGTATCCGTTTACGTGAGGTTTTTATCTATAAGTTTGAAGACGGTGTGTTTTATTCCGAATTGCTTTTTGAGGATGGAGCCAACGAGGTTCGTCTGGATTCGCGTACTTCAGACGCTATTGCTATTGCATTGCGGGTAAAATGCGATATTTATACAACACCTGAGATCGTGAAAGAATGTGGTGTTGTTCTGGAAGATGCCGCCATGGATGAAAAGGATAAGGATGATGATGATTTTATCCTGGATTTGGAGCCGGAAGATATAAAAGATGAAGTCCGGCTAAAAAAGTGGCTTTCCCTTTTGGATGCCGAGGAGCTGTCGGATCGTCTGGATGAGGCGATTGCAGATGAGAACTATGAGTATGCAAAAATGTATAAGGATGAAATACGGCGTCGCGAAGAGGAGGGAGGGCCCAAATGATAGAACAACAACTTGGTTTTAGCCTGGAGTCTTTTTTGCGTGGTATTCTGGGTATAGCAACGGTTTTAGGAGTGGCTTATCTCCTGAGTTATGACCGGAAACGGATCGATTGGAAACTGGTCGGAGGCGGATTGCTGATGCAGGTCATTTTTGCACTTGCGGTTCTGCATGTTCCGGCAGTCGGGATCGTGCTGGAATGGTTGGGAAAGGCTTTTATCAAGTTGATGGACTTTACACAGTCGGGTGTCGCTTTTCTGTTAGGACCGTTGGTGACCAAAAGTGAAGGGTTTATTTTTCTTCTGAATTCACTCCCTGTCGTAATTTTCTTTTCCGCATTGGTTTCCTTGTTCTATTATTGGGGGATTATCCAGCGTATAGTGGGTGCTTTTTCCTGGGTTTTGCGTCGTTTTATGAATATATCCGGTGCGGAAGGATTGGTAACTTCCGGAAATGTATTTATGGGAATGACGGAATCGCCTGTTTTGATAAAGAACTATTTGCCGGCCATGAACCGGTCTGAAATATTTTTGGTTATGGTTTCCGGTATGGGTACGATTGCCGGAACAGTGATGGGGACTTATATCGGTATGTTGGCTGGTGGTGACCCGGTTGCCAGAGTCTTGTTTGCGAAGCATTTGCTTTCTGCATCGTTGATGGCTGCTCCGGGCTCCATTGTTCTGGCTAAGATTCTTTGTCCGCAGACGGAAAAAGCCGATGACCGACTGGTTAAGATGGAAAAAATCGGAGAGCATTCTACGGCATTGGATGCTTTGGCTGCCGGGACATCGACAGGTGTCCGCCTGATGGTCAATATTGCTGCCATGTTATTGGTCTTTATTGCGATGGTGGCGCTTGCCAACTATATATTGGAAGGGTTGGTCGGACGGTATACCGGACTGAATGATTGGATCGTGTCGGTCACGGACGGTAAGGCGCAAGGGCTGACATTCCAGTTTATTTTGGGGGTAATTCTTTCCCCTTTCATGTGGTTGATCGGGGTTCCTTATCAGGATATCATGTTGGTCGGCTCTTTGTTGGGGCAGAAAACAATCCTGAATGAGTTTGTCGCCTATTTCCAGATGCAGGAATGGAAAGATGCCGGTATGTTTGTATATCAGAAATCAGTTTTGATGTCTACTTATATTCTATGTGGTTTTGCTAATATTTCATCTATCGGTATTTTGTTGGGAGGCATGGGGGTGCTGGCGCCGGAAAAACGGGAACTCATTACCCGCTTCGGTTTTCCTGCCATGGTCGGTGGTGCCTTGGTTTCGGTGCTTTCAGCTACCATAGTGGGCATGATACTGGGGTAATTGAAGATTAGAGTTGAAAATTGAAAATTAGAGAGATGCAGATATTTTATACGCCGGATATTGCTGTTAATCCAGAGTTGCCGGAAGAAGAAGGTGGCCATTGTGTTCGTGTCCTTCGGTTGACAGAGGGCGATGAGATTTTACTGACGGACGGTAAAGGTTTTTTTTATAAGGCTGCCATCAGTAGGGCACATCCTAAACATTGTGAAGTCAATATATTGGAAAGCTGGGAACAACCGGCTTTGTGGAACTTCAATTTGCATATAGCGGTAGCTCCGACTAAAAATATGGATCGGATGGAATGGTTTGCGGAGAAAGCAACGGAGATCGGTATTAATGCGATCACTTGTTTAAACTGCCGTTTTTCCGAACGGAAAGAGGTTAAGCCGGCTCGTCTGGAAAAGATTTTGGTTAGTGCGATGAAACAGTCTCAGAAAGCAACATTGCCGGAATTGAATGGAATGACGGATTTCCGTTCTTTTGTCAGCCAGCCTTTTGAAGGCCGTAAGTTTATCGCTCATTGTGAAGAAGGCGAAAAACCTTTATTGAAGAAAGTGTACCATCCTGGCGAGAATGCCTTGATACTGATCGGTCCGGAAGGAGATTTCAGCCCGGAAGAAATAGCCTTTGCCCTGCAACAAGGATTTGAACCCATCTCGTTGGGAGAAAGCCGGTTGCGCACGGAGACGGCGGCATTGGTGGCATGTCATACGATACATGTGTTGAATCAGTAAGAATAAATTTTTGTAAGAAAAGGGATATGTTAACCCAAAAAAATATTTTGGTTCATATCCTTTTTTTATTTTTCTTTGAATCGTTATTTAGAGCATCAACGGAAAAGGAGAAGATTAATGAAGAATTCTGGTATATTAACGTAGGTCCTAACGTTAAGAGTAAAATACCATAATTCTTTGCGAATATCATATAAGCCTTTAAATGTGCTTGGCTGTATATTTGTACGGCAGACTTATGTCTGTCGTCTGATTGTCCATTCTTTTAACAAATAAAATATTATGATACCACTTTATCAAGAACTACCATTTACGAGCAATAGTTATATAAACTTCTATAAAGAAGATTTGCCTCATTTTATTGTTCCGTGGCATTATCATCCGGAAATTGAAATCATGTATATATTAGAGGGCATAGGCACGCGTTTTGTTGGTGATCATATAGGTAGATACCAAGAAGGAGATGTTTGCATGGTAGGGCCGAAACTACCTCATGAATGGAGAAATGACGATGAGTTTTTTACACAAGGAGCAGGACTGAAGGCTTCTTGTTTATGTTTGTTTTTTCTGAAAGATATTTTTGAAGCTAATTTGATTCGTCTGCCGGAGATGTCTAATATACGTCAGCTTATAGAACGTTCTAGAAGAGGAATTAAGTTTGTAGGGAAATCCCGGGATGCCATTGGCTCTTTTATTCAGCGGTCGGTAAATGATACCGGAGCGTCCCGTATTATTAACTTTATTTCTTTGTTAGAAATGATGGCTACCACTGATGAATACGAATTGTTAGCGAGTATCGGCTTTACGGAATCTGTTAATTCTTCTGATTTTGAAAGATTTGATAAGGTATATCAATATATGATGAAGAATTTTATGAAACCGATTAAATTAGAGGAAGTGGCATCACTGGTTGGGCTTACTCCTAATGCTTTTTGTCGTTATTTTAGAGGACGAACGAAGAAAACATTTATTCAGTATCTGAATGATATAAGAATTGGTCATGCCAAAAAGTTATTGATTGAAGGACGTATGAAGATTTCGACATTGAGTATGGAGTCCGGTTTTAATAACTTATCAAATTTTATTGAGCAGTTTAAACGCTCTACGCAAATGTCCCCCTCGGAATACCAGAAGAAATTTGGGGTAAAAAACCAAAAAGTTATATGAATTTGGAATTATGGTAAAATACCAGAAATGTGTGTGAGAATTAAGAAATAAGATAATATCGGATTACTATATATTTGCAATATGATATTCGAGATATAGTTAACAGTTGTAATTCTAATAATAGAAAGCCTATGAATATAGAAATATTTGAATGAATAGTTTTGTCACACGATTGTAAATTATCCTGTTTGAGTACTAATATGAATAGAAGAAATTTTATAAAACAAACTACAATAGCCGCTTTAGGGAGTCTTACTGCCTTAGATACTCTTGGTTCTTCTAATAAGGATACGATGGCTTTTGAGACTGGGAGGAGAAATGTTTCACCTCGTGCAATTACTATGTGGGATTTTTCTTGGTTGGAGCGCCGTTGGCCGGGTGCTGGTTATGAAGACTGGGATATAGCATTGGATGAATTGCAGGAACGCGGTTATAATGCAATACGTATTGATGCTTATCCACATTTGATTGCAGAAAACCCGACTAAGAAGTGGTTATTGAAAGAAGTTTGGAATCAGCAGGTCTGGGGTAGTCCGGATTTGAATGAAGTACAGGTTCAACCGAATTTGAATAGGTTTCTATTGAAGTGCAAAGAACGTGATATAAAAGTTGGACTTTCTTCTTGGTACCGCCAGGATATAGATGATGTTCGAATGAAGATAACGACCTCTGATAAAATGGCTGATTGTTGGATTTCGGCTCTTCAATCTATAGAACAGGATGGATTACTGGATACTATATTGTTTGTAGATTTATGTAATGAATGGCCGGGGAATTTATGGGCACCTTTCTTTTCTTCACAGTATCCTCATGTTGTATGGGGGCAGTGGTATAAGGAAGAATCTCTTCGATGGATGAAGCAGGCTTTGAGTCGAATGAAGGAAAAATATCCGGATATACCTTTCCTTTTCTCGTTTGATTGTGGTGATGTTTATAAATATGAAGAAATAGATACTTCATTTTTGGATTTGTATGAACACCACATTTGGATGGTTCACCAGAATAATAGTGAGTTTTATAAGATTGTAGATTATAAAGACGGACAATTTTCTCCAGAGGCATATAAAAAAGTGGTGAAAGTTGCAGAAAATCTTTATCAGGATAAACCATTGTACTGGCAGAAACTTTTGACTGATAAAATTAAACTGATGGGAAAAGTAGCAAAAAGAGTAGGCCGCCCTCTTGTTACGACGGAATGCTGGGGTATTGTAGATTATAAAGATTGGCCTATGTTAAATTGGGATTGGGTGAAGGAACTTTGTGCTTTAGGCACTGTCACCGCTGCTCAAACCGGTATGTGGGCCGGGATAGCTACCAGTAATTTTTGTGGGCCTCAGTTTGTAGGAATGTGGCGTGATATAAAATGGCATCAGGAGATGACTGCAATAATCAGGTCTGCTGAGTTGGATGAATCTATTATCATGAATAATGAAGTAGCTGCTAAATTATTGAGACGGCTCTAAATTTCAATCTTCAAAAGTCTCAAATAAAAAAAATATAGGCAAGGACGTTTTTGTCTTTGCTGGGGATGTTGCATTTTTTTAATAATGATTAATCAATTAAATCGATTCTTTTATGGAGAAGAAGAATAGGACTTTTTATCTGGTTTTCATTTCCGTTTTTCTGCTTTTAGGAAACTTGATCGCAGAAGCTCAAACGGGAAGAACTATTTCCGGAATTGTTGTTTCAGAGGTTGATAATGAGCCTTTGATTGGTGTAAATGTAGTTCAGAAAGGAACTACAAATGGTGTAGTTACAGATCTGGACGGGAAATTTACTTTAACTGTTCCGGATGGGAGTGTTTTACAAATTTCGTATATTGGATATCAGGAACAACTTCTGACAGTTAAACCTAATATCACCGTTTATCAAGTAGCGTTGAAAGAAGATTCGCAGGCTTTGGAAGAAGTGGTGGTAATAGGGTATGGCATTCAGAAAAAAAAGCTGGTGACTGGTGCTACCGTACAGGTGAAAGGCGATGATATCCAAAAATTGAATACAGTAAGTGCTTTAGGTGCTTTACAAAGTCAAACTCCGGGTGTGAATATTACTCAATCATCCGGTATGCCGGGAGAAGGCTATAGTGTGACGATACGAGGGTTGGGTACTACTGGCTCTTCGGGCCCATTGTATATTATAGATGGCGTGACGGGTGCAGATATTAATAATTTGAATCCAGCTGATATTGAGTCTGTTGATGTGCTGAAAGATGCTGCTTCGGCTGCTATTTATGGTTCACGTGCCGCAAATGGTGTCGTGTTGGTTACCACAAAACAGGGGAAAGCAGGAAAGGCTTCTATTTCTTATGATGGATATTTTGGCGTTCAAAACGTGTATAAAATGGCTCCGACGCTAAATGCCCAGGAGTACGCCATGATACAGAATGAAGGTCGGTTGATGGATGGCCTGCCTGCTTATGATTTTAGTTCTTTGGTTCCTAATTGGGAAAGTTATTCGAATGGGACGAATAAAGGAACAAACTGGTTGGATGCCATGAGAAATGAAAATGCACCGATTCAAAATCATGCATTGAATATCACTGGAGGTAGTGAACAGTCTGTTTATTCTATGGGTATTTCGTATACTTCACAAGAAGGTATTTTGGGCAAACCTGTACAGCCTAAATATGACCGTTATACATTTCGTCTGAATACGGAACATACATTGTTAAAAAATAATGATTTTGATGTGATTAAGTTTGGTGAAAATTTAACTTATTCATATAGTGAAAAATCAGGCATATCAATCGGTAACCAGTACCAGAATGATATTAATGGTGCGTTGAAAGCAAACCCATTCCTTCCGATGTATGACGAAAACGGTGATTATCATTATGCATTGGCTTGGGATCCGACTGGTGAAAATCCTATAGCGCTGATGGAGTATGCACACGGTCAAAATTTGACAAAAAAGCATAATATCAAGGCTAATGCATATGTAACCTTGCAACCAGTTAAAAACTTGAAAATTAAAAGTAGCTTTGGCTTGACGATGGAAGCGAATGCTTATCGTAGTTTTGAGCCGGTTTATGAATTGGCTTCTAACGTATATAATAAGGAGAATGAAGTGACTCAACAGATGTATATCAGTTCCGGATGGCTTTGGGAAAATACGATTAGTTATGATTTTAAAATAAATAACGATCATAGTTTTAGTGCAATAATCGGTCAGTCGATGGAAAGAAGCGGTTTAGGGGATAATTTGTCCGCCAGTAATGTGAATTCAATTTTTAATGATTTTGAACATGCATATCTGAATAATACAACTGTTATCTATGCCGATAAAACAACCGTAGGTGGATCTCCCTATATGAAAAATAAGATTTTACAGAAAAGGAGTATTGCATCTTTCTTTGGACGTGTAAATTATGATTATAAAGAAACTTATTTGTTGACTTTGGTAATGCGGGCTGACGGTTCTTCTAATTTTGCAAAAGGAAATCGCTGGGGATATTTTCCTTCAATTTCTGCAGGTTGGATTATGAGTAATGAAGCTTTTATGGAGTCGACAAAGAATTATCTTGATCTTCTTAAAATTCGTGCCAGTTGGGGACAAAATGGTAATCAAGATATTGATCCGTTCCAGTATCTGGCTACGATCTCATTTTTGAAATCTAATTATTTCTTCGGCCCGGATAAGCAAACGATTTCTTCTGGTGCATATCCTGATATTCTACCTAATAAAGATGTTACTTGGGAAACTTCCGAACAATTGGACTTAGGTTTGGATGCTCGTTTCTTTGGTGGCCGTTTGGGGCTCTCTTTCGATTATTATTTGAAGACAACTAAGGATTGGCTTGTACAGGCTCCAATTCTGGATTCCTATGGAACAAGTGCTCCATATATAAATGGTGGGGATGTTCGGAACCAGGGGATTGAAATGGCTTTGAATTGGAATGATCATGTAGGTGATTTTACTTATGGAGTAAATTTGAATTTATCTCATAATAAAAACGAGGTAACCCGTATTGCTAATTCAGAAGGTATTATTCATGGTAGCCCTAATATTTTGAGTGAAGGTACTACTGAAATGTATCGCGCACAAGAGGGATATCCTATCGGTTATTTTTATGGATACAAAACTTTAGGTGTTTTTCAGAGTGAAAAGCAAATAGCAGAGTATTCCGGTGCCAAGCTTTCCGGGACAGCTCCTGGCGATTTGATCTTTGCGGATACTAATAAAGACGGTGTAATTGATGATAATGATAAATGTATGATTGGTAATCCTCATCCTGATGTAATAATGGGGCTTACTTTTAATTTAGGTTATAAAGGATTTGATCTGGGTATAACAACTAATGCTGTATTAGGCAATCAGATTGCCAGGTCGTACCGGTCATTTGCCGATCAACCGAAGGAAAATTATACCACTGATATTTTGGGACGTTGGCATGGTGAGGGGACCTCTAACCGCTTACCTCGAGTAGCGTCTGGAACAAATACAAATTGGTTATATATTTCTGACATATTTATAGAAGACGGTGACTATTTCCGTATTCAGAACGTCACATTAGGGTATGATTTTAAAAAATTATTTCCACGTATTCCATTGGGACAGGCCAGACTATATGTTACAGCCCAGAATCTGGCAACTTTTACTAAATATTCGGGTATGGATCCTGAGATTGGATATGGGGCCGACAAGAGCTGGGTTTCCGGCATAGATGTCGGTTTTTATCCGAGTCCAAGAACATATATGGTAGGTGTTAATTTAAAATTCTAATAGATTTGAAATATGAAAAAGATAGCATTTCTTATATTACTCGTTTCTTTTATTACAGGTTGTGACTCTTTTCTGGATTCAGACAATTTAGTAAAGAAAGACACTTCTAATTTTCCGGAGACTTCACAGGATGCATTGGATGCACTGACCGGGGTGTATACAGTATTACCGTCTGTGAATGTTAATCAGTGTACTTTTCTGGTATCTGAATTATTGTCTGATGATCGTTTGGGAGGTGGAACATTAGTGGACCGAAGTTGGGGGGCCATTGATCAATTGAAGAAGATAAATGATGATATGTTTCCTGATTTTTGGAAAAAAATGTATCAAGGTATTTTTCGAGCTAATATGTTGTTGGAAACTCTTGATGTTGTAAAAACATGGGAAAAGCCAGAATTGAAAGATCAGATTGCTGCAGAAGCTCGATTTTTACGTGCTTACTTTTATTTTGACCTGTGTCGAATGTTTGGAACGGTTCCATTAGTACTAACAACAGAGGCGGTTAATAATCCAAGAGCTGAAGTAAAAGACTTGTATGCCCAGATAGCAGATGATTTAATATATGCGATTCAAACTTTACCGAATAGAAGGTATGAAGCAAAAGACGGTCAGTTGGGGCATGCAACCAAATGGGCTGCCGAATCATTGTTGGCACGTGTTTATTTATTCTACACAGGGTATTATAAGCAGGATGTATTGCCTTTACCTGACGGAGGTTCTATTACAAAGCAAGAGGTAATTAATTGGCTGGATGATTGTATTAATAATAGTGGTCATGGGCTGGTATCTAATTTCGGTAATTTATGGCCTTATGCGAATTCGGCTACGGCTCCTGATTATAAGTTTGCTGCAGATAATAATTTGAACTGGGTCGGTGATGATCAGAATAATGAAACAATTTTTGCGATTAAATATTCTGCAATGGGTAACCATTCGACTAGTATCTACTATAGTAATCAGCCAGTGCTTTATTTTTCTATTCGTGAACAGCCTGATTATGAAAATATTTTTCCATTTGGACAAGGTTGGGGGGCCGGTACTGTAAGTACAAGTTTGATCGAAGATTGGGAAGCAAGTGAACCGAATGATTTTAGACGTACAGCATCTATTCTAGATGTAAATAATCCGGATGAAAATATCAAAAGTTATACTTGGGGAGCCAGTATGCAAATTCAGGAAACAGGTTATTGGCAGAAAAAATATATAGCGATCAATGCCCATCAGGCAAAATCGGATGGCACAACAGCTTGCGTAAATTATAGTTGTGTATTATATGGACGTACCCCAGATTTTCAAATTGATAATACACAGGATCAAGTGATTATTCGTTACGCAGATGTCTTATTGATGATGGCGGAATTAAAAAAAGATGTAAGTTATCTGAATCGGGTGCGTGAGCGTGCAGGTTTAGCCCCTTTGGCAGTTTATACGGATAAGGCTTTGCAGGATGAACGTCGCTGGGAACTTGCTTTTGAAGGTGTCCGTTATTATGATTTACTCCGCTGGGGGATTGCGGCAGAAGCTCTTGGAAAGCAAAATGGAGTGAAAGTGAAAAATAATGGTGTGGATGATGTCATGAATATGGGGAATCTGGTACAGCGTCTTCAGGAAACAGGTGGATTTATGCCGATTCCTAAAACTCAGATTGATTTATCTGCAGGGGTACTTGAGCAAACTCCGGGCTGGGGAAATGAAGCTTTGTATTAATTAATTAGTTAAATGAATTTATATGAAAAGGATAATAATAGCTCTTTTTTCGTTATTGGCAATATTTCAATTGTCCTGTAATCCGATAGAAGAAGAGCATAAACAAGGAAGTACTATTGCTGAAAGTGAATTGAATTTGGATGTTTACCCACTTACAGAAGGTGGAAATAAAATCGTAATGATAAATAGAACTCCAATGATTGGATCTCATTGGAATTATGGTTCGGGAATTTCCGTTCGTCAGCAAGACACCGTATTAGTCCCGTTTTTAGGGGAAAAGGAAATCGTCTTTACTGGAATTTGTTCTGGAGGAACTGTTTCTACTAGTCGAAAGGTGATAATTGATAAAATTTTGTATCCGATAGAAGATGAATGGGCTCTTTTTGCTGGTACTGATAGGAACGGTAAAACCTGGATGTGGGATTATACCAGTCCGGATGATGTTGTTTGGGGAAATGGGGGATACCCGGGAAATATAGCTCCCGCTTGGGCTACGATCAAAGCTGGTGATATGGACGAGCAGGATCCAGAAGTCGGAAAGGATGGAGTTATGCTTTTTGACTTGAATGGGGCGGCTAATTTCACTAAAATAAGTCAAACTGGACAGGTGGTAGAGAGAGGTAGTTTTCAATTTGATATGACCAAACAGAAACTAATGGCGGATGGAACACCTTGGTCTATTGGTACATTAACAATTGTTGACGGTACTGTGCTGAAAGGAGTTTCTCCTAATGAAGGAGGAAAAACTGTCCATGAATTTGATATACTGAAACTGACAGAAGATAAAATGGTATTGGCTCATGTTTTAAATAATGGATGGGAGGCTTGGTTTTGGTGTTTTAAAGTGAAAAAGTAAGGAGGAGGAGTAAGCCGGGAATAAGAGGATTAATCTTGGTTCCCGGCTTATATTTGAAATCTGGTGTGGAATCGGTAAACTGTTTTGTAGTATGAAAAGGATAGTTCTGTTTTGTATTTTACTTTGTCATTGTTTTTATCTTTCTGCTCAATATGAAAGAGCGGCACAATGGGAAGAAAAGATTCAGGAGTTAAGAGATAAAAATAGTAAAGAAGGGATTAAACAAGGTTGTGTTTTATTTATAGGAAGTTCCACTTTTACAAGATGGGGAGATACGCAGAAATACTTTCCAAATTCTGTTGTTGTGAACAGAGCCTTTGGAGGCTCTATGATGTGTGATCAAATATATTTTTTTGATGAAATTGTCAAACCATTTAGTCCCAGACAGATTGTTATTTACGAGGGCGATAATGACTTGAATGAAACGTCGACAACCCCAGTGCAGTTTATGGAAGATGTAATTTGTATGAGTCGCCTTATCCATTATCATTATCCTAAATGTCAGATATTACTTGTCTCTATTAAGCCTTGTCCGGCACGGGTGAAATCTTTTGATAAATATAAGGAAGCTAATAATCTTATGAGAGAGTATGCTGCATTATATGATTATATAGACTTCGTAAGTGTATGGAATAAGTTTGTAGATAAAAATGATCGTCCTATTATGAAATATTTTATGGATGATCAGATTCATATAACTCCTGATGCTTATCTTCTTTTTAAAGAGGTGATGGAAGATAAGCTTTTGAAAAAATAAATTAATAATATGACAAAGGTATATTGGTTTAGTTTGTTTACCTTTTTATTAATAGGGGGACAAGCTATAGGACAAAATAAATTGAATTTTGGGCGGACTGTCAGACAGCCGGTAAATGAACTCCCACGTTCAAAATCAACTCAGGATATTTTGAAACGGAAGGCTTATCAATCCGTTTCCGGAAAACTGAGTTTGGATGATGACGGAAACTTTTTGTTGTCCGGTGGCTGGGAAATGATCGAAGGATATAAGTTGGCTGGAAGGGGAATGTCTTTATGGGATATTCAAACCAATGCATCTGAATGGTATAATGCAGTTGTACCGGGTACGGTCTTGACAACTTTAGTGGAGCAATCCGTATATCCGGATCCTTATTATGGATTGAATAATTTATTTATACCGGATACGCTTTGCCGTATGGACTGGTGGTATCGGATTTCTTTTGCTGTTCCTCAAGATAATAATGATTCAGACTATCAGATATTATTGAATGGTATTAATTATAAAGCAGATGTTTGGTTAAATGGTAGCCGTTTAGGAACTATAAATGGTGCTTTTAAAAGAGGAATATTTCCTGTTAATGATTTATTGGATAAACAGGGCTTAAATACATTGGCTATTCATGTTTTTCCGCCTAATAATCCAGGTATTCCTTTTGAGGAAACGAAGGAATGGTTTGGCGGAAACGGGGGGGCTCTTTGCTTGGATGGACCAACTTTTATATCTTCGGAAGGATGGGATTGGATACCAGGTATCCGAGATCGAAATATTGGTATTTGGCAAGATGTTAGATTGATGCGAGTAGGTGATGTTATTATGGAGGATCCTCAGGTTATAACGGACTTACCTTTACCTGATACTACTTATGCGGATATCACGATAAAGATACCCTTGGTGAATAATACTACAGAAGAACAAATTTTCTTCGTAAATGGGAAGATCGGAAATGTTTCATTTTCACAGAAAGTAACGTTGAACCCGTTAGAGCGGAAAGAAATATGTTTTACATCGGAAAAGTTTGAACAACTACGTTTTCAAAACCCTGCTTTATGGTGGCCGAATGGTTATGGAGCACAAGCTTTGTATAAGTTGAATTTGACTGTAATACGGGACAATCAGGCTTTACAAACAAAAAATATTCGTTTTGGGATTCGTGAACTTTCTTATAAACTTATGGCGCAAACTCCAGACAAGAGAAATGTGCGCTTCCAATATAGTCCTACGGATGTAGAAGAGAAGGGAAAAACTTTGTTTAATTATAAAAAACGGATTGCAATAGAAAATCCTGCTTTTCCACAAGTAGTTATTCCAACATTAGCAGATGGGACTATACGGTATTTGCAGGAAGAAGTGAATCAGTCGGAAAATCCATTTTTGACTATTTGTGTAAATGGAAAACCGATCTTTTGTCGTGGCGGAAATTGGGGTATGGATGATGGGATGAAACGTGTGACCCGTGAGAGGCTTGAGCCTTATTTCCGTTTGCATAAGGATGCTAATTTTACAATGATTCGAAATTGGACCGGAGAGTCGACGGAGGAACTATTTTATACTCTCTGTGATGAATACGGCTTGCTTGTATGGAATGATTTTTCCCTTTCAACTCAAGGGTATAATTTGGAACCATTGGACGATGAACTATTTCTTTCGAATGCTCGGGATATTGTATTGCGTTTTCGTAATCATCCTTCTATCGCCATATGGTGTCCACGTAATGAAGGGTATGCACCAGATATATTGGAAGATGGTTTTCAAGAAATAGTTAATACGGTGGATGGGACCCGACATTATCACGGTAATTCAAGATGTTTAAATCTTTGTCCAAGTGGTCCTTGGCATTATATTGACAATCAATTGGAATATTTGACTGAAAGAGCGAATGGTTTCAGTACGGAATTGGGAGCACCTTCTGTTCCAACAGTGGAAACTCTTCGTAAATTTATACCGGAAGAAGATCTTTGGCCGATTGGGGATGTTTGGTATTATCATGATTTACATTATGAAAGTTTTGATTGGAAAAATTATATCCGCGATGTGGAAAAATTAGGAATGGCTCCATCTCGTAGTGCGGATGAGTTTTGCTCGCGAGCTCAGTTTCTTAATTATAATCTGTATCGTAATATGTTTGAAACTTGGAACCAGAAGATGTGGAATTATGCCAGTGGATTATTGTTATGGATGAGTCACCCGGCATGGCCGAGTGTTATTTGGCAGGTATATTCGTATGATTATGAAACTCACGGGGCATTCTATGGAGCAAAGAAAGCTTGTGAGCCGATACATGTACAATGGAATTCAGTTAACGGGAAACTACAAGTCATAAATACAACCCTTGGAAAAATTTCGAACGCAAAAGCATCATTTAAAATATATAATTTAAAAGGCCAAAAGTTGTATGAGGAAAAAATATCGGTAAACTTAGATGCAAATGGATTAACTGATTGTATGGAAGTTTTTGTTCCATCAGAAATCAATGAATTATCATTGATCAGAACCCAGTTATTAGATCGAAAGGGTCATACCATTTCCTACAATGATTATTGGGTTAATCCTGCTGCTCCTTCAAATTTTTCTGCTTTGCAAAAAGGTGGGAAAGCTAAACTACAGCTAAAGTCAAAGAAGATAAAGAAAACAGAGGAGCGAATATTGATCCAGGCTGAAATAAAGAATAATTCAGATCTGGTAGCAACAGGAATCAAGGTCAACGTGCGTGACAAAGAGTCCGGACAAGCTTTACTTCCTGTGTATGTGTCAGAAGGTTATTTTAATCTATTGCCAGGTGAGTGCAAACGAATAGATATAGAAATGCCTGAAAAGCAAGGCAATAAAGAGTTTTATTTGTCATTTGATGAATGGATTAGATAGAAGGTGGAATCAATGTAAAAAAAGGATTATGAAAGTAGATAATATTTATGTACCTGAAGTTTTTTTTACCAATAATTGTCTTACAGGAGAAAATGTTGTAAAATCAACTCGTTTATTGGGGGATTTGGATGGTGTATTCCAAGATAAGGATGCTTTTGAGCAAATGGATAGAGACCAGATTATTTATCAGGTCAGTAGTTTTCTTCCTGTTGTGGAAAATACACCAGGGGGACTGTTTATGGGGATCACATTACTTTATCCGGGTAAAGTAGGGCAAGAATTTTTTATGACTAAAGGGCATTTTCATACCAATAGCAATCGTGCAGAATTTTATTGGGGAGTTGAGGGAGAAGGCATGCTAATCCTAATGGATGAGCAAAGAAATGTATGGGCCGAACGAATGTTTCCGGGTAGTTTGCATTATATTCCCGGGAAAGTCGCACATCGTGTAGCCAATATAGGTTATCAAAAATTAGTTTTTTCTGCTTGTTGGCCTTCTGATGCCGGACATGATTATGCGACAATTGCAGCAGAAGGGTTTGCGCGTAGTTTGATGGATGTAAATGGGGTTCCCACTTTATTATGAAAGGTCTGGATATGTATACTATAGGAATTGATTTGGGAGGAACTTTTGTTAAAATAGGTTTGGTTGAATCTGGTAAGGTGTTAAACTTTAAAGTTTTGCCGGCTCATTCAGAGAAAGGACTTAGAAATAATTTACCAGAAATAAAAGATACGATAAATAATTTATTGTATAATAGCGGAGTTCAAATTACAGATCTGGCAGGTATAAGTTTGGCTTTTCCGGGGATTGTGGATGTGAAGCATTATCAGGTTCTGGCAACAAATGACAAATATGATGATGCTTGTGATTTAAATTTGAGATTATGGTGCGAATTGAATTGGGGCGTCCCTTTTTATATGGATAATGATACGCGACTGGCTACTATTGGGGAATGGGAATGCGGAGCTGCACAAGGTTTGAATAATGTTGTAATGATGACAATTGGTACTGGAATTGGTACTGGTGTTGTTTTGGATGGGCGTGTTCTGTATGGGGAGCATTATCAGGCCGGTTCATTGGGTGGGCATTTCGTAATCGATTATAAGGGGCGTAAATGTAGTTGTGGTAATGTAGGATGTGTAGAGGCTCTTTCCTCCTCTTTTTTCCTCCCTTACATAATAAAGGAAAATCCGAAGTTATCAGCTTCGTTTAGGGAAAACGCTGACAATTACGATTTTGAGAAAATCTTTAATTGGGCCTCTCATGGAGATGTAGATGCTTTAATCGTACGTAATGAATGTATGGATGTGTGGAGTGCAGCCATAATTACTTATATACATGCTTATGATCCTCAGGTTATTGTTTTAGGGGGTGGAGTGATGAAAAGTAAAGATGTAATACTTCCCTATATCCGTGAACGTGTAGGAAAGTTAGCTTGGTGTCCAAGTTCAGTTGTTAAAATATTGGCATCAGAACTTGGTGATAATGCAGCGATATTGGCATCAGAATATTGTTTTAAAAATAAAAAAAGAAGGAATGAAATCTTATCTGCATAAAAAATCTAATTATAATAAATATCCATCGGTTAATGTGCCGGATATATATATATCTTCTTGCTATTTAGGGTGGGCGAATATTGTAAACGTCTTGAATCAACGGTTGAATGCAATAGATAAACCCCGTAAGATATTGGTTGTGGAATGCTATCAGGGAATACTTCATGATGAGGTGAAAAAGCAATTCTGTTTGGCATTTCCTGATGCTTTTTTTATTGATTCCTCCGAAGGCATGCTGTCGGAGCAAGAGCTAAATGTTAAGTTGCAAGCGGATATAACGGATGATGAGCTATTTGGTTATATGACACGTTTTAGCATAGACTGCTATTTTGATGAACAGAAAGTTTGTGATTTACGGAATAAAATAGACCGGAAACAAGGACTTGTTATTGTTTATGGTACAGGAGCTGCTTATATTCAGCCAGAAACCGATTTATTAGTGTATGCAGATATGGCTCGTTGGGAAATCCAGATGCGCTTTCGAAGGAATGAAATTAGTAATGTAGGGGTGGAAAATCGGACTGAGCGATCTGCATTGCAGTATAAAAGAGGTTTCTTTGTAGATTGGCGTATTTGTGATCGTTTCAAAAAGAGATTAATGCCCTATTGGGACTATGTTCTTGATACCAATAAAGCCGGGGAACCCAAAATGGCAACAGGGGATGCTGTTCGTGCAGGATTGGAGCAAGCTATAAAACAGCCATTTCGTGTGGTCCCTTTTTTTGATCCGGGACCATGGGGTGGACAATGGATGAAAGAAGTGTGTGATTTGGATAGAAGTATTGCTAATTATGCCTGGTGTTTTGATTGTGTTCCAGAAGAGAATAGTTTATTTTTATCTTTTGGCAATATCAAGTTTGAAATACCTTCTATTAATTTGGTGTTTGCTCATCCCCGTGAATTATTGGGAGATCCGGTACATGCTCGTTTTGGTGATGAGTTTCCGATTCGATTTGATTTCTTGGATACGATGCAAGGAGGTAATTTAAGCTTGCAGGTACATCCGTTGACTGAATATATCCAAGAAAAGTTCGGCATGCATTATACACAGGATGAAAGTTATTATTTGTTAGATGCGGGAGAAGATGCTGTGGTCTATTTGGGGCTAAAGGAGAATGTTGATTCGAAGGGTATGATTAAAGCATTGGAAGATGCCCAAATTTCCGGGAAATTTGATGCCGAAAAGTTTGTAGGACGCTATCCTGTGAAAAAACATGACCACGTCTTGATACCGGGGGGAACAGTCCATTGTTCCGGAGCAAACGGCATGGTACTTGAGATCAGTGCGACTCCTTATATCTTTACATTTAAATTATGGGATTGGGGACGTTTAGGGTTGGACGGACGTCCCAGACCTATAAATATAGAGCATGGAAAGAATGTAATTCAATGGAATCGTACGGAATCATGGGTGAGAAAAGAAGTTCTTAATCAAGTTGCTTTTGTTGCAGAAGGAGATGGATGGAGGGAGGAACATACTGGTTTGCATGAATGTGAATTTATTGAGACACGAAGACATTGGTTTACAAAACCAGTTTTGCATCATACGAGCGGCAGTGTCAATGTATTAAACTTAGTTGAAGGGAGAGAAGTTGTTGTTGAAAGCCCTTCCGGATCTTTTGAACCGTTTGTTGTTCATTATGCAGAAACATTTATCATACCAGAAGCGGTCAGAGACTATACAATTCGTCCGTTTGGAGAATCGGAAGGAACAGAATGTGCCACAATTAAAGCTTTTGTAAAACATCATGTGTGAACTTTTTTTTGATCCAGGGCTTGATATCAAGGCAACTGAAAGTCCTATGGGATTTATTTATGGCCCTGATATTTTTGGTCCTCAGGTAGAGAATCGTAAATTGAACGACATCTCGAAGAGTTTGTTGGATCCGAATTGTGAGGGACCGGAGATTGTTTATTCCATTGCTATGGATGTCGGTAAAAAAAATCATAGGGAACTACTCAATTCGATGCATTTATTGTATGGAGTCGTGACTTATGCTGCTGGGAAATTAGGAACTGAGCCTATTCGAAGCCAAGGGCATATTCATAAGGTTTCTCCTTTCAGTAATTGGTCGACTCCTGAAGTATATGAAATATGGTCCGGAGAGGCTATTATTTATATACAGGAATATGCAGAAGATAATCCGGGACGCTGCTTTGCTGTTTATGCCAAACCTGGAGATGTAGTGGTGGTTCCCCCTTATTGGACGCATGCGACTATTAGTGCCAATCCTAATAAACCTTTGACATTTGGTGCTTGGTGTGATCGCGAATATGGATTTGTGTATGATGGAGTGAGGAAACATAAAGGTATTGCTTGGTATCCGGTTTTTAACGAATTTGATGAGATTCAATGGGTCGCAAATCCTTGTTATCAGTCTTCCAAATTGATATGTAAATTACCATCGGATTATACGGATTTAGGTATAAAGAAAAACAAGTCCATATATGATACTTTTGAAGAAAATCCTGATACTTTCTTGTTTGTTCCGTCTCCTCAACTAAGAAAGGAATACTGGATAAATTTTATTCCATAAAAATAATTTAGTTTGTAATTTTAGATATCATGGAAACAGGGCACAATAGTATGTTGGTTTATATTATAGCTGTTATAGCTGCTACCGGAGGTCTGCTTTTTGGCTTTGATACAGGGGTGATTTCAGGAGCGATTCCATTTTTTCAAAAAGATTTTGGAATAGATGATAGTACGATTGAGTTAGTTACATCTGCCGGTTTGTTGGGGGCAATTCTGGGTGCCTTGTTTTGTGGTAAAATAACAGATCGATTAGGACGTAAGAAAGTGATATTGGCTTCTGCCATTATTTTTGCAGTAGGCGCGATTTGGTCAGGAATTGCAGTAGATGCTTGGAATTTAATTTTGGCTCGTCTTTTTCTTGGAATAGCAATAGGAGTATCTTCATTTGCGGTACCTTTGTACATTGCTGAAATTTCTCCGGCAAAAGTGAGGGGTATGCTTGTTTCTATGTTTCAGTTGATGGTTACCATTGGTGTATTGGTCTCTTATTTATCTGATTTGTTTTTTGCGGATGAAAATGATATATCTTGTTGGCGCCCCATGTTTTATGTCGGTGTCATACCTGCTTGTGTTTTATTAGTGGGCATGGCTTTTATGCCAGAAACTCCTCGTTGGCTGATGAGCCGGGGAAGGCATAATGAATGTGTAGATATTTTGAATAAAATAGAAGGGAAAGAGCAAGCGAGGATTTCCCTGTTACAGATGCAAGAAGAAATAAAAAGGAACGAGATGGAAAAATCTGGTTGGAAAGAGCTCTTACAACCTTGGTTGAGGACACCACTTTTCATTTGCATAGGGATTATGTTCTTCCAACAATTTGTCGGAATTAATACTGTAATCTATTATAGTCCCAAGATTTTTCTAATGGCTGGCTTTGATGGAACAGTTGCTGCTATTTGGGCTTCTGTAGTGGTTGGATTAGTGAATGTTATATTTACGATTGTGTCTGTTTATTTTGTGGATCGCTTGGGGAGAAGAATGCTTTATTTTATAGGATTGTCCGGAATAACTGTTTCTTTATTACTGTTAGGGTTATGTTTTCTGGGGGGCAATCTGTTAGGAGAATCTGTCAAGTGGCTAACAATTCTACTTATACTCTGTTATGTTGCATTCTTCGCAATAAGCATAGGGCCTTTGGGATGGTTGATTATTTCGGAAATATTCCCTCAGAAATTACGTGGATTAGGAGTGTCATTAGGATCGTTATCTGTTTGGTTGTTTAATAGTATTGTTTCATTCACTTTCTTTAAAATTGTCAATGTATTGACTATACCAGGCAAAGAGATTCTGTTGGATGGTGAATATCTGGGTAATCCTGCTGGTGCTTTTTGGCTATATGGAGGGATTGCTTTCTTGGCATTAATCTGGGGATATTTTTATATACCTGAGACAAAAGGTGTTACCCTTGAACAAATTGAAAACTTCTGGCGAATGAGAAAAAGTCCACGTGAATTAAAATAATTATTATTTTTGTCAAAATAATAAAGAAACAGATAATGACCGAAAAAGAGAAATGCAACCTGGGCCTGCTATATGATGCAAACTATGATCCCGAATTGTTGTCAGATCGTGAAACAGCTAAAGAACTGCTTTATGATTATAATCGTTTGCGCCCTTCACAACAGACAGAGCGGACGGAACTCCTAAAGAAACTTTTGGGGAGGACAGGAGAGAGCTTTATTATAGAACCTCCTTTTGCTTGTGACTACGGATATAATATAGAGATAGGAGAAAATTTCTATGCCAATGTCAATCTGGTTATATTGGATGGAGCAAAGGTGAAGATTGGTGATAATGCTTTTATTGCTCCTAATGTCGGAATTTATACAGCCGGGCATCCGTTGGATGCCTCATTGCGCAATCAGGGATTGGAATATGCTTATCCGGTCACAATCGGTCATAATGTTTGGATAGGTGCGGGTGCGATTATTCTTCCCGGTGTCACTGTTGGCGATAATGTTGTAATCGGTGCCGGCAGTGTAGTGACGAAAGATATACCTGATAATTCACTTGCCGTTGGTAACCCTTGCCGGGTGGTACGGAAGATCGGAAAAGTTTAAAGAAAACTCCCTTGTCATTCTCTTTAATAGAAAGAGCGGTAGGGGAGTTTTCTTTATTTTATGGATTTGTATTTATTCCCACTCGATCGTTGCATTGGGTTTTGGGGACATATCGTAGCAGACGCGGTTTACGTTTTTAACTTCTTTCAGGATACGGTCTGTTATTTTCATCAAAATAGGCCAATCTACCGGTTCGATGGTCGCCGTCATGGCATCTACCGTATTGACGGCACGGATGATAACAGGCCATTCAAAAGACCGGGCATTATCCCGTACGCCTACAGACTTGAAATCGGGTACGACTGTAAAATACTGCCATACTTTCTTATCCAAGCCGGCATTCTGGAACTCTTCACGCAGGATGGCATCTGCTTCACGTACGGCTTCCAGTCTGTCACGGGTGATCGCTCCTAAGCAACGTACGCCTAAGCCTGGTCCGGGGAACGGCTGGCGATAAACCATCTCGTATGGCAAGCCCAATTCCAAACCGCAAGCACGAACTTCGTCCTTAAACAATTGGCGCAGCGGTTCTACCAGTTCGAATTTCAAGTCGTCGGGCAAGCCGCCTACATTATGGTGGGATTTGACCATTTTGGCAGTCTTGGTTCCGCTTTCCACGATATCCGGATAAATAGTTCCCTGTCCCAGGAAGTCGATACCATCCAACTTACGGGCTTCTTCTTCAAAGACGCGGATAAATTCGCCACCGATAATTTTACGTTTCTGTTCGGGATCGGCGACATCTACTAATTTATCAAGGAAACGGTCCGTTACATCTACGTAGATCAGGTTTGCCTTCAATTGGTTTTTGAATATTTCGACCACAGCTTCCGACTCACCTTTACGCATCAGACCATGATTTACGTGTACGCAAACCAGTTTGTCACCTATTGCTTTCAATAACAGGGCGGCAACGACTGAACTGTCAACACCACCAGATAACGCCAACAAGACTTTCTTGTCTCCAACCTGGCGTCTGACCAGTTCGATCTGGTCATTGACGAAATTAGTCATGTTCCAGTTTGCTTCCGCCTTACAAGTGTCGAATACGAAAGACTTTACAGCATCCTTGATTGCTTCTACGTCATCCTTGAATTCTTCTAATTTGACTTCGCATAATGCTTTCTCGTGGCCTGCTGCCATTACAGGAATGCCAATCGTATAAATATCCGGATTAACGTCGATTGCAACACCGTCGATAATATGGTTAGGACCGCCGTTGATAATAACACCTTTTACATTCGGCAGTGCCTTCAACTCTTCTGCTGTTATGTCATGCGGATAGATTTCACTATAAACGCCCAATGCACGGATTGCACGTGCCAACACTGTGTTTTCATGACTGCCCAAGTCCAGGATAACAATCATATCTTGCTTCATGTGATTCTTGATTTTATTGATTTTACATTATGTTATACTTGAGGCAAATATATGATTTTTTCATTTCAAGGCAAAATAAAAGCCCGGTATAACATGAATACCAGGCTTTATAAATGTTTTTAGCAGCTTATTCCCACTCAATCGTAGCTGGTGGCTTCGAGCTGATGTCGTACACTACGCGGTTTACACCTTTGACCTTGTTAATGATTTCGTTGGAAACCTTTGCGAGGAATTCATAGGGGAGTTGTGCCCAATCGGCGGTCATGGCATCTGTAGAAGTAACAGCACGTAAAGCAACCGTGTTTTCGTATGTGCGTTCGTCACCCATAACACCGACAGACTGAATCGGGAGGAGGATTACTCCGGCCTGCCAGATCTTGTCGTATAATCCCCATTCACGCATCAGCGACATATAGATATCGTCAGCATCTTGCAGGATCCGTACCTTTTCAGGCGTGATGTCACCTAAAATACGGATGCCCAGACCGGGACCGGGGAAGGGATGGCGTTTGATCAGGTGCGGTTGCATTCCTAATTCCATACCCACGCGGCGCACCTCGTCTTTGAACAGCAGACGCAATGGTTCGATCAGCTTCAGGTTCATTTTGGCAGGCAGACCGCCTACGTTGTGATGGCTCTTGATAACCGTTCCGGTGATGGAGAGCGATTCGATTACATCCGGATAGATCGTACCTTGACCCAGCCATTTGATATCTTTCAGCTTGTGGGCCTCTTCGTCGAATACATCGATGAAACCTTTGCCGATGATTTTACGTTTCTTTTCCGGGTCGGAGACTCCGGCCAGTTCCTTATAGAATTTTTCTTTTGCATTTACTCCGATTACGTTCAATCCCAGATGTTCGTAATCTTTCAATACATTCTCAAACTCATTCTTGCGCAGTAAGCCATGGTCTACAAAGATACATGTCAGGTTTTTTCCGATCGCCTTGTTCAACAGAACGGCTGTAACGGAAGAATCCACACCGCCGGAAAGAGCCAGGATCACTTTATCGTCACCCAGTTGTTCCTTCAGTTCTGCAACTGTCGATTCGATGAAAGAAGCCGGTGTCCAATCTTTGGCACATCCGCAGATATTCAGGAAATTGTCTAACAGTTTAGTCCCGTCGGTCGTATGGAATACTTCCGGGTGGAACTGTACGCCCCAAGTCTTTTCACCTTCTACATGATAAGCGGCAGCTTTCACATCGTCTGTACTGGCGATAACCTTGAAGTTTTCAGGAAGGACGGTGATTGTGTCTCCGTGAGACATCCAGATTTGTGAGCCGACATTGATACCTTTCAACAGCTCGTCTGTGCCCGCGATATGCGACAGGTTGGCACGTCCGTATTCGCGGGAGTTTGCCGGTTCGACATTCCCGCCGGATGTATAAGCCAGGAATTGGGCTCCATAACAGATTCCCAATACGGGATATTTACCTCGTATTTCACTTAAATCAGCTTTAAATGCATTGGCATCATATACCGAATAAGGACTTCCGGAAAGGATTACACCTTTCACATCTGTAGCATCATGTGGGAATTTGTTGTAGGGGACAATCTCGCAATACATATTCAACTCACGGACTCTACGTCCTATTAATTGAGTTGTTTGCGAGCCGAAATCAAGAATAATAAGTTTCTCGTGCATGCAAATTATTATTTAATTGAGTGGCACAAAGGTAGGAATAATATTCGGAACTTAAATCATTTTTACTACCTTTGCGTGTTCATTTTTAACAGTGACAGTATGGATACAGAAAAGAAAGAAACAAAAGAAATAAATAAGCTTTCATTATTGATCATGGCAGTGGTTGTGCTACTGCTAATTATTGCTGGAGCCTGCTATTATATTTTCCATCAGAAGCAGCAGATGCAAGAGTTGGAACAAGCTTATGTGTTGGATAAGGAATCGCTGGAAGATGAATTTAATGAATTATCTCTCCAGTACGAAGGATATAAATTTAATATAGGCAATGATTCGCTGTTGAACTTGCTGTCGACTGAACAGGCTAAAGTTCAACGTCTGCAAGAAGAACTCCGGACTGTCAAAGCTACCAATACAAAAGAGATTGCCCGTTTGAAAAAGGAATTGCAGACGTTACGTAAGATCATGCGTAACTATGTCGTTCAGATCGACTCTTTGAACCGTGCGAATGAACAGTTGAAGGTTGAAAAGAATGAAGCCGTAAAGAAATATCAGCAAGCTTCTTCTACAGCCACTACGCTAAAGAAGGAAAAGGAAAAGTTGACAGAACGTGTTACGCTGGCAAGCCGGTTGGACGCGACGGGAATCACTGTAACCCCTGTAACCAGTCGTGGGAAGAAGGCGAAGGTGATCAAAAAGATGGAACAGTTTGTCGTTGATTTCCGTATTGCTAAAAATATTACGGCTCCGGTTGGTGAAAAAACGATCTATGTGCGTATCATGAAGCCTGACGATGACATCCTGCTAAAGAGCCGTGCCGATGTCTTTACCTTTGAAGGAAAAGAAATCAATTACTCCATGAAGAAGCTGGTTGAATATGACGGTGAAGAACTGCCGGTAACCATGTATTGGAATATCGAAGAATTCCTTTCCCCCGGAACCTACCGGGTAGACGTATTTGCAGACGGCAACCTGATCGGACGTAAAAGTTTCACACTTGAGAAATAACGATGGAAACAGATGCTCATTTCGCGCGACTCCTTGCCGATCTGCCGGAAGCTCTCGCTCGCGATGAAGCTTTCCTGGGCGAATTGGAAGACCATGCCAAAGTGATCTCAGTGAAAAAAGGAGATTACCTATTGCGTACGGGTGAGTTGTGTCAGGATGCCTATTTCATCAACAAAGGACTATTCATTAATTTATATGTAAACGAGAACGGCAACGAATGTGTCACCGGTTTTGCGGCCGATAATATGTTTCCGTTCCTGTCTGCCATTGGTTATTTTACGAAACAGCCTTCCGAGTTCGAAATTAAGGCACTTGAAGCAGGGGAATTGCTTTGCTTTTCCCGTAGCCATATCGAAGATCTTTCTTTTCGTTATCCGTTGTTCGCTTCCTATTACCAGAATGTCATGCTGACGATCATCTATAAGCTGGATGTTTTGCTGGCTGTTCGTCTGTCCTCTACCGCTGAAGAGTTCATCCAGTTTCTCTATGCAAATTACGCTTGGATGATCAACCGTGTACCCGATAAATACATTGCCCGGTATATGGGTATCAGTAATGCCTGGTATTGTAAACTGAAAAAGAAGATATTATAGACTTTCCCTATTGGTTGTCCAAATAATGGCTGGCACCTTCTGCACACCGTTCACCATCGATCGCGGCGGAAACAATTCCTCCGGCATATCCGGCCCCTTCACCACATGGAAAAAGGCCTTTTAACGTTACATGTTGGAAACTCTCTTTGTCGCGCAGTATGCGGACAGGCGATGAGGTGCGTGTTTCCACCCCGATCATCAATGCTTCGTTGGTCAGGAATCCCTTAGATACTTTTCCGAAATAACGGAAGCCTTCACGTAGCCGGCCCGTTACAAATTCCGGCATCCAAAAATGTAACGGAGAAGCCAGCAGCCCCGGTGTATAAGAAGATTCCGGAAGATCAAAAGAATTTTTCTTGTTGATAAAATCTGCCATTCGCTGTGCAGGAGCAGTCTGCTTCATACCGCCATTCAGCCAGCTGAGTTCTTCCAGATGTTCCTGAAATTCCATTAATCCCAAAGGGGAATCCGAAGGAAAATCTTCCGGACGAATCTCCACAACCATTCCGGAATTAGCCCAACGAGACCCCCGGTTGGATGGCGACATCCCATTGACCACCACCTGTTTTGGGCCACTGGCTGCTGGAACGACAAAGCCACCGGGGCACATACAGAAAGAGTAAACTCCCCGTCCGTTGACCTGCGTAACGAAGCTGTATTCGGCAGCCGGCAGATATTCCCCTCTTCCTTCCTTGCGATGATATTGGATCTGATCGATCAGCATCTGAGGATGTTCCAGGCGGACCCCGACAGCAATGCCTTTTGCTTCGATTGGGATCTGCTGGTCGTGTAAGTAGCGGTAGACATCACGTGCGGAATGACCTGTTGCCAGGATGACCGGACCGTAGAAGCTTTTGCCTGTATTGGTTTCCACGCCGGCAACCTCTTCGCCATGGATGATCAGGGCATCCATGCGTGTTTCAAAATGGACTTCACCACCACAGCGGATAATCTGTTCACGAATATTCTCGATCACGCGTGGCAGTTTATCTGTTCCGATATGTGGATGGGCGTCTGCCAGGATCGATGTGCTGGCACCAAATTGGCAAAAGATATTCAGGATCTTGTCGACCGAACCGCGCTTCTTGCTGCGAGTGTAGAGCTTGCCATCCGAATATGCTCCGGCACCTCCTTCACCAAAACTATAATTCGATTCGCTGTTCACTTTATGCTCGCGGCTGATCAGGGCGATATCTTTCTTCCGTTCGCGCACATTCTTCCCGCGTTCGATTACGACAGGGCGTAAACCCAGCTCGATCAGGCGGAGAGCTGCAAACAGACCTCCTGGGCCAGCGCCTACCACGATAACTGTTTTGCCAGCTGAAACATCTTTATATTCCACCGATTGGTATTCCGGTTCGTCCGGCTGTTCGTCGATGAAAACACGCAGTTTTACATTCACATAGATTGTCCGCTGGCGCGCATCGATCGAACGTTTCAGTACCCGGACTGCCTGGATATGCGGAACGGATGTCCCCGTCTCGCGGGCAACAACCTGTTTCAACGACTGTTCGTTGGCGGCCTCTTCGGGCAATATACGGAGTTGTAATTCTTGTATCATTGTTATTTCTTCAGATTCAAATAAAAAATCAATCCAGCCTGTGCCCGGTAGCCACTCCAGTCGACCTCTACGGGTAATGGGGATTTCGGATTTCCGAGTTGGCAGTCTTCTTTTACCGCATCCCATTCGTATCCGACACTCAGGTTCAGCGCGATGTTGCGGCAGAGGCCAAATTTAATACCAAAAGTTGGTTCCAGAAAGATGTTTGTACCGGAATATTTATTTTTACTCTGGTTGCTACTTTCCGGAGCAGACTCTATAAACAAGCTGTAGAGCTCTTTTCCTCTGGTCAGCACGACACCGGACGAGAGCTGTACATAAGGCTCAAAGGTGAAAATACCCAGTTCTTCCTTCGTCAGGCGGAAGCGGTAGAAAGCCCCTAATTTGTACCCTTTGTTATGTAACTCATAGTTACAGTGCCCCGAATAATCGGCTACGCCTTTCTTCCCCGCTGTATTCATATAGTTGAAAAGCACCCCTGCATGATTACGTTTCCATTCAATCCCGATGCGGGTATCCTGGGTGACATAACCGGGGAACTTGTCGGTTGTCTGGGCATTTACAACAGGGAGTGCAAGATCTTTTAACCGGTCTTTCATTTCGGACATCTGGTAAGAACCATGTCCGATGTTATACTCGACAGTCAGCGATTGTGCCTGTCCGAAGCGGATGGCAGATAAGACGAGGCATATAAAAAGCAGTATCCGTTTCATTTCTCCGGGGTGTTTTCAGGGTTAGACATGTTTGCTTCCAGAATTGCCTTGCCAAGGGAATAAGGACGAAGGGTCTCGTCTTTGAAATAAATATAAACCTCGTATGTGCCGCCGCCACCGGTGTATTTCTCGTCTACGAAAGAACGTTGGTTGAAATCGTAACTTCGCCGGATATATGTATAATTCTCGATGCTATACTCGATTGTGTAGTAATCGAAACCGTCACGCTCCGATTCGTCTACTTCCCAGAATATGACAGGATGCCCTTTTTCATTGATTTCGTACGGCAGGAGTTTGTCGCTCCCGTTACGCGCATCAACCTTTAGAGGCCAACTGCGCTTTTCTACATAATGTTCGGTTCCGACCTGTCCGGCAACCGTCCCACTATTTGTCCGTGCAAAGATTTCGCACGACAACTCATAAGAACCATTTGGAATCCGGTCTACGTCCAGCACAAAATCGCATCGGATTCCATCGCTTTCCCATTCCAATTCACCTAAGCGGATGATTTGCTTCTCAACTTCGAATCCGGGCAACGGATAAATTTCGCATACAGCATTCCCGCTATGTTTCACCACATAGATCTCGTTTTCCAAATCATGGATAAAACCATAAAAATCCACACTCGTCGTGACCGAGTCAACCTGGTGATTTTCCATCTCCACAAAATTCTCCCCTAACTGATACTCACAGCTCGTAAACAGGAAGAAAACACTCACAAATAGATAAACAACACTTTTTCTCATATAAATATAACTTATCCGAACAATTGCCGGAAAGCCTCTTCCACCTTGCGCACTTGGATGATTTGAATCTTGCACTTGGATGAGTCGAAGCCTTTCAGGTTATTGTGCGGGATGATAATGCGTGAGAAGCCCAACTTTTCCGCTTCCAGGATACGCTGCTCGATGCGGTTCACCGGACGTATCTCGCCCGACAGCCCCACTTCGCCACACATGCAGATACCCGGCTCGATCGTAATGTCGAGACTGGAAGAAAGTACGGCGCTGATCACAGCCAGGTCGATCGCCGGATCGTTCACTTTCAGGCCGCCGGCGATATTCAGGAAGACATCTTTCTGGACCAGCTTGAAGCCGGCGCGCTTTTCCAGCACGGCCAGCAACATATTCATACGTCTGAGGTCGAAGCCCGTCGCGCTGCGCTGGGGCGTCCCGTAGACAGCGGAACTGACCAATGCCTGCGTCTCGATCAGGAAAGGGCGGACACCTTCGATAGCTGCTGCGATGGCGACGCCGCTCAGCCCTTCGTGGTTTTGCGTCAGCAGCAGTTCGGAAGGATTGCTGACTTCGCGAAGGCCGTCCTGTCGCATCTCGTATATCCCCAACTCGGCCGTACTCCCGAAACGGTTCTTGATGCTGCGGAGGATGCGGTACATATAGTGTTGGTCGCCCTCGAACTGCAGGACCGTGTCAACGATATGTTCCAATACCTTCGGGCCGGCAATGCTCCCTTCCTTGTTGATATGGCCGATCAGAAGAACGGGCGTCCCGCTTTCCTTGGCATATTTCAGGATAGCCGCACTGCATTCGCGTACTTGGGTGATACTGCCGGGGGAGGACTCCACGACTTCCGTATAAATGGTTTGTATCGAGTCGATGATCAACAGGTCGGGCTGTACATTTTGGGCTTGTACGAAGATCTGTTCAAGATTGGTTTCGCAAAGGATAAAACAGTCCGGGTTTTCGTGGGCGATGCGGTCGGCACGGAGTTTCAGCTGGCGACTGCTCTCTTCGCCGGAGACGTAGAGCGTTTTCAGTCCGTTCAATCCTAAAACAGTTTGCAGAACGAGGGTCGATTTCCCGATACCCGGTTCGCCTCCGATCAGGACAAGCGAGCCTTTCACCAGGCCGCCTCCGAGGACGCGGTTCAGCTCCTGGTCCTTCAGGTCAATGCGCGTTTCCTCTTCGGAAGTGATGTCGCGAAGCAATACAGGCCGTACCTTGCCGCCGTCCGGCAAGCCGTAGAGCGCCCGCTTTCCGGCAGGCTCTTTTGCCACGATCTCTTCGACATACGTATTCCACTCGCCGCAAGAAGGACATTTCCCAATCCATTTCGGGGAGTCAGCCCCGCAGTTGGAGCAGACATAGACAGTTTTTGCTTTCGCCATTGTTATTTTGTTTTATCCGAAAAGGTCAAGTGTCAACTGCTTTTTTTCGGCTTCTAACTTCCGCAGGTGCCGTTTGCCTTGCGGCGTGATGATTTCCATTTTGTCGAAGCGGGTCCGGATGACTGTCTCGACGGTGTAGCTGACGTTGACCACTTCGCCTAACTCGCTCATCTTCCGTTGTATTTCCAACACGCAGTCGATGCACATGCCGCTCTTGAAGGTGATCTTTTCGTCGAACATATCTTTTTTGAAATCTTCGTCGCACATATAGAAGTCGATCGTTTCTCCTCCTTTGTTATAGATCCCTTTCCAGCGGTAGCGGGCATCTTTCAACACAGGCGAGATAATCTCGATCGTCGCTTTGTTGTCCTTGACAGGGGGCAGTTCGTCGGAACGGAGGATATAATAGTCGAACTGTTCGCGCTTGACTTCCAGTGAACCGGAACGGCTCCGGTTGTTTTCGTTCAGCTCGCGCAAGGTGAACCGCGTTACTTTCGGATAGCCGCGTACAGCCTCATAAAAATTGGATTTGCATTTGCAGAAGCGGGGAGATGCGCTCAGCAGTTCCACCAGTTCGTGCGAAATCGTGACGCCGGGCAGTCTCTTTTTCAAATTGTTACGAAGGAGCGACACTTCACGTTGCATCTTCTCCTCGTCTGCCGTCGTACGGTCTGCCGCCGGCTGTCCGCCAACCAGTAGGGAAGGGCGTGTCCATACCTGCATAAACAGATTCAGGACGATCGAGATCAGGCGGCTGTTTTCACCTGCCGCCGACCATATCTCGCGGAATCCTTCTTGTTGCTGGAAAGATTCGCAGTAGACCGTCATCTTGACATCCAGCATGTCTGCCAATGACCGGAGAAGGGAAAGGACTTCTTTCTCTGCCCGGTGTTTGATTATGGCATCCATGTAGTTGGACTTGTCATTGAAGTAATATCGAAGTTCGAGTTTGTTATCAAACTTAATCATAAACACAATTTTATTAGTTAACCTTCAGTCTTCGGTTTCCGGTCGAAGAACGGGTTTTTGGAAGACGCGCTGACCGGAATTGCCATCACGCATTTGCAGTCGCCCAGCATCCCCAACCGTTGGGCTGCCAAACCGGCGCTGAACATGACGCGTGTATCCAAACGGAGATCCGATGCTGTGGCGCAGGCTGAACCGATTGCGATACCCAGGTCCACCGAATTGATGGCGCAGGGGACAGCATCGGGCTTCTCCACACAAGTGGGGTATCCGCAGTGTGCGCAGTTCAAACCCTGTACCTGCTGGCGTGTGCCGGCAATCATAATCGCTTCGGCCTGGAGGATATTGTCGGCGTCGCGCAGGAAAAACTTCAAACCGGTTTCGCCTGACATAATAATAAGTTCTTCGGAAAGACGTTTGATATCTTCGTCCGTAACCATTGCCACCTCGATGATGTCGATGCCTTTCCCCTTCGGGGCCGTCCGGGCGGCTGTCATCATCTGGCGGACAGCCTGTAACACATGCTCGTGTCGTGTTTCTCTTTCGTTCTCTATCATTTTAATATTGGTTTAGCACGAACAAAGATAACACATTACTCGTTTTATAGCTCAAGATTCGTCATCTTTTCTGTAATATCAAAAGGATAATCGGGGTATTCGTAGATACTGAAGCGCGGTTCGGTTACGCCTTCGGAATAATTCCAGATGCTGAGGTACTCTTTGATGTCTTCGCCCATTGCCTGTAACTGGCGCAGGTAGGCGGCGATGGACTTGTTTTCGACAATATACACCTCTCCCATACGATTGATGATAGGGCTATGGAGGCGTCCGGCGTCATGCTCGAATTTCAGGATACGTTTTCCATCGGCAGTCATGCCGACTGTTTTGAATGTCATGCTTTTACCGATAGCGGGAAGATTCAATACATTACGGTCGGTTGCTGCAAACAGGAGATGGTTTTCCCGGATGAAATTGACCAGCTTCTTTCCCAATGGACGTTCGTAGCGGATCAGGCGGTAAAGCTCTTTCTGTTTTTCTTTCGGGACAAGACCGAATATCTTTTCCTCTTGCTGTTCTTGCAAGGAGCGGCTGTTCGGCGTAAAGACTGCATAATTTTCATGAAAGCCCTTGACCGAAAATGTGTAATAGCATACGACACCCATCGCGTTCAGCGTCTGCCGCAGCTTGGCCGTATGTCCGCGCCGGGAGGCGGCAACGGTATAGACCAGCTGGTTGGTGATGATCCATCCGGCAGACAGAATTGCTTCGATAGCCTTTTTCGCTTCCGGCGTCACCTCGAGCGGAGACTGGAAATGCGTCTGGATAATGAACTGCGAAACTCCGATGCGCGATGCTTTCTCTTTGAAATCCCTTAAAATAGTAACCAAATCATCCGTGATACGCAGTGGCAGGTAGGCAAGCAGGCGGGTTCCAAGACGGACACGCTGCAGTTCGGCATACTTTTCTCCGTCCGGGCGGCTCTCGTTCGCTTTTTGTTTTCGGGCTGCCATTTTGTAGACGGCATCGAGGATGTTACGCAGTGTTGCATTCTGGCTCATCAACGCGTCGCCTCCGGTAATCAGGATATCCCTGAGCTGTGCATCTTCTTCGAAATAACGCATAAGGCGTCGCAGCTTCTTGTCCCAGGTCTCTTTCGGTTTTAAAGATTCGAAATCGAAATTCAGACGTTCGCTCTGGAAATCGTACATACGTTGGCAAGAAGCGCACAAACCACCGCAAGCCCGTCCCATCGAATCGGGAATCAGGATCGCCACGTCCGGATAACGGCGGTGTATGTTATGCCCTTCCGGCAGTAGCCATCCGGCAGCATTGGGTTGGCCGGCCACGACGATGTCCTCTTTTTCCCAAGCTTTTATCTGTCCGTATGTTTCAACCAACTCTTCGGAATAAAGGACATAGGAACGGATCGTGGCGTCGTCATATCCGCTTGTGTTGGTGTTCAGCAAAGAAAGGTAATAAGGCGTTACGAAGAAAGGCATTCCTTTTTTCCGGGCACGCGCCAGTAATTGCATTGTCTCTTCCGATAGGGAGCCACCGAGAAAATAGTTCAGTTCCGTCGGGCTCTTAAATGCCATGGTAAGGTGGAAGCGGCTGGTATTCCACCAATCCTGCACCTTTGTGTACTTTTCCGCATAGCTCATTCCTTCAGCAAACTGAAAGCGGGATGTCGGTGCATGGCGCCGTTCGATCTTGCGTATCAGTCCGGCAATGATCCGCTCCTTATTGGAACGGCGTATTGCCATCACATCTTCATCCAAGCCGGTAGGCCAACGGTTCATTTGCCGTTTGACAAGCGAACGGTCCGGTATAACCTCTTCCGGGTTCTCCAATAAATCAAACTGCCGGAACAGGTCTATAAATAAATCAGGTGAAACAGGCTCCGTCAGCTTTCCGGTCAGGAGCTGCCATAGATAGGTGATTGTCCGTACCGGTATATTTTCGCCGGTCGAGAGCTCGGAAACGATGGTGTCGTCATGTTCGATTAGCAGAAGAATATGTCTCGCCACGGCATTGCCCATATTGCTTCCGCCGACAGTCTTGTCAATGCGTGAAGAGACAAAAGAGCGCAGAGCCTCTTTAAAAAGCTCTGCGCTCTCGCTTTCTTCCGCCATTGCCTGCAACTGGGGAAAATCTTTCTTGAATTCTTTAGTCAATTGTGGGATGTCATACGCGAGTAATCTTCTTTTAATCATAAGCAAATACTTTTGGAGGGTTATAGAATGTTAGTTTAAATGCATTTGCTACAAATATACTATTTTTTCTCCGCTATTGAAAGTGTTCTACTTATAAAACATCTTAAACACCTTGTAAAACACAGCAAAATGACAATGCTAAGATATATTTATTACAATTTTGTTACTTCCGTTTTGGTTTTACTTCATACAGGTCGTGCCGACGATCTTTCAAGTATCGGACACTTTCATATATATATGCAGCTCATTTAGTAAATCAAGATATACAGGGGGGTAGGAACAGCCGGTTCAGCGGAGAGAGCGGGATTCGAACCCGCGAAACCCTTTAGGGGTTTACACGCTTTCCAGGCGTGCCTCTTCAACCACTCGAGCATCTCTCCTTGTTTTCGGAGCGCAAAAGTAAAACAACTTTATAAGAAATCCAAGCCATCATCTATTTATTTTCTCTTTTATGTCCATTTTAAACTGCTCTACTTCTTCCTTTCCAAATCGGCAGTTACAAACTTCTTTCTTTCTACCCCTTTTCATCAAACGGTCTAAAAAGACAGCTTTTGTGTTATATGCGCGACACAACCGGCAGAGTGAAAGGTGGATAGCCAAACGCATCCTTTCCGTAACCGACAAGGGGACATGGATACGCTTTTCGATTAAGTAGGTTGCCTGTTTGCATGACAACGTAAATATATGTATAAACTCTTTAAGCATTTTGACCTCCTAATTTAAACCAGTGAATATCGAGGCACTTTCTTAACTGAAGACGGCTGCGCTGCAATAGCTTCCAGTAATTGGCAGTCGACAGGTTTAGTTCGCGGCATATTTCCACCGCTTTTTGTTCCTGAAGATAACACTTGTTGACGACAATCAGCCATTGTCGGGGCAGATTCCCAAGACATTGATTGAATACCTCATAGAAACTGTCATTATTTAATAGTGTACTTACTGCAAACTCGTCCTCCTCCCAAGGGTCCGCCACGTCTGGCTCGATCCATTCACCGTGTTTGTCAAAAAAAGTCTCGAAAGATAATGATTGGGAGTTCCCGTTATACCGCTTTTTGTATATATCGGCGATTTTATGTTGCAATATGCTTGTCAGCCAAGTTAATGGCGTACTTTTCCCCTGAAAAGAATCTCTGCTTTTGTAAGCCGAAAGAAAAACTTCCTGAACTACATCTTTGGCATCTTCTTTATCGGACAGCAAATAATAGGCTCTGTCCAAGAGTGTTTTTGAGTAGTCGTCTATCCATTTCTCCAACTCGAAAGCCGATGTGGAAATGCCGTTTTGTCGCATTTGTTTATTGATTAGAAGTCGTGAATCCAGGGCATGATTCTCAAGCACCTGTGCCCTGGATTCTTCTGTTACAAAGATACGAAAAATCTCTGGAAAAGACGAATAAAAAGGGACAAATGTCTTCGTAATGCCTGTCAATAAGGCGTTTGCGAAGACAAATGAGGACAGGCGAAAAATCGAGGTAACGTAAAGGAAAGCGGATTTATGAAGAAGAACGGTCTCCAAATCATTACCCGCCGAATGGTGATTTTTAACACACCGTGTTGTATTTGGCAGCTTGTGGCACAGGTTGGCATATCAAGGTCTAACTCGTTGAGTAATAACTTTGCAAACAAAAAACGAGTATGGCAAGAAGCACATTCAAGGTTCTGTTCTACGTGAACGGCAGCAAGGAGAAAAACGGTATTGTCCCCATCATGGGACGAGTGACAATCAACGGGACTGTGGCGCAGTTCAGTTGTAAGCAGAACATCCCGAAAACGCTTTGGGACGTGAAAGGAAACAAGGCGAAAGGCAAGAGCCGCGAGGCACGAGACATCAACCTTGCCCTTGACAACATCAAGGCGCAAATCATCAAACATTACCAGCGCATTTCAGACCGCGAGGCATTTGTTACGGCTGAGATGGTGCGCAACGCCTATCAGGGAATCGGCAGCGAGTATGAGACGCTGCTAAAAGCATTCGACCGTGAGAACGAAGTGTTCAAGAAACGGGTAGGCAAAGACAGGGTAATGGCTACCTATCGGGCACGTGTACGGGCAAGAAACCATGTAGCCGCCTTTATCAAGTCGTTTTACAGACGCAGCGATATGTCCATGTTGGAACTTACTCCCGATTTCATCAAGGAGTTCGCCGCATACCTCTCGACTGAAGCCGGATTGCGGAACGGTTCGATATGGGCAAACTGTATGTGGCTGAAAGGCGTGGTCATGAAAGCGCATTATAACGGGTTGATACCGCGCAATCCTTTCATCCAGTTTCATATCAGCCCCAATGTGAAAGAACGGGAATATCTGACGGAGGATGAACTGAAAGCGGTCATGACACATGAGTTTGCAGACAGCAAGCTCGCATACATCCGTGACATTTTCATCTTTGCCAGTTTCACCGCCTTGTCGTTCGTGGACATTCAGGAACTGACGAATGACAACATCGTGGAGGTGAACGGCGAGAAGTGGATATTGTCCAAACGCCACAAGACAAAAGTCGCCTTCCAAGTGAAGCTGCTGGATATACCCTTGCAGATAGTCGAACGCTACCGACCGATGCAGAAAGACAATCGTATATTCCCCGGCTTGAACTATTGGTCTATCTGCAAACCGTTGAAACGGATGATAAGGGAATGTGGCATAACCAAGTCAATATCATTTCATTGCAGTCGTCATGGCTTCGCAACATTAGCTTTGAGCAAGGGGATGCCCATTGAAAGCGTAAGCCGTGTGTTGGGACATACGAATATAGTCACGACCCAACTCTACGCAAAGATAACCACGCAGAAGCTCGACAACGACCTGACCATGTTCGGCGACAAACTGAGTAAGACGTTTAACGGAATAACGATGTCATGAGTATGAGAAGAAACAGCATAACAGTGAATGAATCCGGCAATATCATCATGCCGGAGAATGTCTCAAACATTTGGATGAGCGAGCCGGAATTGGTGGAACTGTTCGGAGTAATTGCTCCGACACTTCGTTCTGCCATCAGAAACATCTATAACAGTGGAGCATTAAAAGAATACGAGGTACAGAAGTATATCCGGCTGGAAAACGGCTATCATGCCGATGTGTTCAGTTTTCCGATGATAGTCGCGCTTGCTTTCCGCATCAACAGCTTCGGTGCGGAACAGGTACGCAATACCGTTTTTGAAAGGCTGTACTTGCGAAAAGAGAAAACAAATATCTTCTTTTCGCTGGGTATAAATGGTTGGGATATGTCTAATTATCAGGCATAAGTTCTAATGATATGACGACATGAAGTAGTGAGACCTATGCGTATTCCCATTGCCAACAATGTATTTATACGAGTATGTGAATAGGTGTATTGCCATTCATACGTACGATTACGACAAACCCGAAGAAAAATCCATTAGAATGGCATTTCTTCGGGCTTTTGTAGTATGTCATAAAGCCAAATCCAAGAAAATCTTACGTGAGGTATGCGTGAGTTGTTAATCCGTTCTGCGCTAATTGCCGAGTTTTGCACTGATTAAACAAAAAAAGAAGTGCTAATGAAACAAGGCAACTTTGAAAATGAGGAGTTTATCCGTGTGGGTACTACCCTCTACAAGTTAGTGAACCAGCCCCGTCTGAACGGAGGCTATGTGAAGAAGCGCATCGTGTGGAACAACGAAACACTGCGGCAGGACTACGGCAAGGACTATCTCGCCACCGTGCCGAAGTACGACGGCTTCTGCACCGTCCCCGACCATGTGGACTACCGTCCCGTGGTGGACAAGTTCCTGAACCTCTACGAGCCGATAGGACACCGTCCGCAACAAGGCGAGTTTCCCTGTATCCGGTCATTGGTGCGCCATATCTTCGGTGAACAGTATGAATTGGGCATGGACTATCTTCAATTGCTCTACCTGCAACCCGTGCAGAAACTGCCTATCCTGCTGTTGGTATCAGAAGAACGCAACACGGGCAAGAGTACATTCCTGAACTTCCTGAAAGCTGTGTTTCAAAACAATGTCACTTTCAATACCAACGAGGACTTCCGCAGCCAGTTCAATTCCGACTGGGCAGGAAAACTGCTCATCGTGGTGGACGAGGTATTGCTCAACCGCAGGGAGGACAGCGAGCGGTTGAAGAACCTCAGCACCACACTTTCCTACAAGGTGGAAGCCAAAGGCAAAGACCGTGACGAGATAGCGTTCTTTGCCAAGTTCGTGCTATGCTCCAACAACGAGTATCTGCCTGTTATCATTGATGCAGGTGAAACACGCTATTGGGTGCGCAAGATAGACCGTCTGCAATCCGATGACACAGACTTCCTGCAAAAGCTGAAAGCTGAGATACCTGCCTTTCTGTATTACCTGCAATACAGACAACTTTCCACCGAAAAGGAAAGCCGTATGTGGTTTGCGCCCTCTTTGCTGCATACCGAAGCCTTGCAGAAGATTATCCGCAGCAACCGCAACCGATTGGAGATAGAGATGTGCGAACTTATCCTTGACATTATGGAAAGTGTCGGCACGGACACATTCTCGTTCTGCCACAACGACATTCTTCTTTTGCTGGTACATTCGCAGGTAAAGGTGGAGAAGCACCAAGTCAGAAAGGTATTGCAGGAATGTTGGAAACTTACTCCTGCCTCTAACGGGCTTACATATACCACTTACCAATTCAATTACAATCGGGAGTGCCGATATGAGCCGATAAAAAGAGTCGGTCGTTTCTACACCGTCACAAGGGAACAACTTGAATCCCTGTAATACTATTCTTTTTTTGTTGAATTGATGAATAATGATATAACCATACTGATAATAAACAGCATACACTCTCAACAAATTCTCAACAATCGAAAAGAAAAGTTGAGAGGGAAACAGCATCAGTTTGTTGGATTCTCTATTTGTGAGTGGTTTGTTGAGAAGATGTTGAGAATATAAAGCATTAACGTATAGGACAATACATATCTCATTCATCAAATCAACGTTTTTACAGTCATCATCAAATCCATAGAAATTATATCATGAACATCCAAGAAGCAAAACAAATCAAAATTGCGGACTATCTGCAAAGTTTGGGTTATTCGCCCGTAAAGCAACAGGGAAACTGCCTGTGGTATAAATCCCCGTTCCGTCAGGAAACGGAAGCCTCGTTCAAGGTGAACACCGACCGCAACCTGTGGTTCGATTATGGACTGGGAAGAGGTGGTAACATCATCGCACTTGCAGGGGTACTGTACGCATCCGACCATGTGCCTTATCTGCTTGGCAAGATAGCGGAACAGGCACCACACATCCGTCCCATATCTTTCTCTTTTCGCCAGCAGGCATCCGAACCGAGTTTCCAACATTTGGAGGTGGGTGAACTCACCCATCCGGCATTGCTCCGATACTTGCAGGAACGGGGCATAAACATCGCTTTGGCAAAGGCGCAATGTAAAGAGCTCCACTTCACCCATAACGGCAAGCCCTATTTCGCCATCGGTTTTCCGAATGTGGCGGGAGGATTTGAAGTGCGTAACCGTTTTTTCAAAGGCTGTGTCGCACCCAAAGACATCAGCCATATTCGGCAACAGGGAGAAGCGAGAGAGAAATGCCTTGTATTCGAGGGCATGATGGACTATCTTTCATTCCTCACGTTGCGGAAGAGGAACTGCTCGAACTTGCCCGACCTTGACAGGCAGGATTACGTCATCCTCAATTCGACCGCCAATGTTTCCAAAGCTATAGATGTGCTGCACGGGTATGGACGTATCCACTGCATGCTCGACAATGACGAGGCGGGAAGAAAGGCGTATCGGGAATTGGAAAGGAAGTTCGCCGGACGCATCCGCGACTTCTCCGACAACTACAAAGGGCATAAAGACCTGAACGATTACCTGCGTGGAATCCGGCAGAAATTAGCCGTTAGTCCACCGCTAAGAACTATCGTAAAACCCAAGAAGAAAGGGTTGGGATTATGACATCCCGAATGAGAAAAACGGGAGATGCCCGAAACTCATTCCTTAAGGATTGGGAGGTAGCAAGTTTGTGTTTCGGGTGTACCGAAACCGCTTGCCACCCACCATCCAAATTGCAGGAGGTGGCATCCCGTCGGTCTATACAGTTGAATCAGTAACCGAATTAAAAGGAATAAAATATGGAACAGACAAAGGAACACAAGGAACGCAACAAGGGAGGTCGCCCCAAGAAGGAAGCAACCGAGAAACTGAAATACCGTATCGCAGTGAAAATGACGGCAGCCGACTACTTCCGCCTGCTGACACGATCGCATGAGGCGGGCGTATCACCAAGCGAGTACATGAGGGAATGTTTCCGTAACGGTCATGTGAAAGAACGGCTGTCGGAGGAACATGCCGGATACATCCGCCAACTCTGCGGCATGGCTAACAATTTCAACCAGCTTGCGCGTAAGGCAAACGCCGGAGGCTTCCACGATGAACGGTGGGACTGCAAGGTGGCAGTGGCAAGGATTCATGAACTTATAACCAAGATAGGGATATGATGGCGAAAATCGTAAAAGGAAGCGACTTCAAGGGTGTGGTGGATTACATCATCGACAAGAAGAAGGATACGCAGATAGTAGCAAGCGAAGGCTTGTTTATGGAAAATCTGGAAACTATCGCCATGAGTTTCAATGCCCAGTCACGGATGAACGATAAGGTGACAAAACCTGTCGGACATATCGCGTTGAGTTTTTCCAAAGAGGATGAGTTACGGCTGACGAACCGTATCATGGCAGGCATCGCGCTCGAATATATGGAACGGATGGGAATCAAGAATACGCAGTTCTTCATCGCCCAGCATTTCGACAAGGAGCATCCGCACGTGCATATTGCTTTCAACCGCATAGACAACAACGGCAATACCATATCGGACAGGCACGAGCGTCTGCGCAGTACCCGCATCTGCAAGGAATTGACCTTGAAATACGGCTTGCATATGGCTGGCGGAAAGGACAATGTCAAACGCAACCGCCTGAAAGAGCCAGACAGGACGAAATATGCGCTTTACGACATCATCAAAATGGAAGTCGGCAGATGCGGCAACTGGAACGTGCTTATCGCCAACCTGAAACGGCAGGGAGTGGAAGTACATTTCAAGCATAAGGGGCAGACCAGCGAGGTGCAGGGTGTTGTATTCTCCATGAATGGCTACCATTTCAACGGCTCCAAAGTGGACAGGCGTTTCAGTTATTCCAAGATTGACGCGGCTTTGCAGCACAACAGATGCAGGGAACGTATGGGAATAACAGCCGGAATATATGAAACGGCTACACCAAGCGCACCGTCCGGCACGGCACAAAGCGAGTTGTTCAACGGCTCTTGGGGATTGCTAAAAAGCAGTGGCTCATCTTATAACGCTGCTGATGCGGAAGCCAATCAGGAAATGGTGGATATACTTCGCAGAAGGAAGAAAGTTAAGCGCAAGAGAGGTGTTGGGTTCTAATATTCTGTACTAATCCAATTCTCACGACACTTGCGCTCTATATTCATTCGGAGTGTAACCTACCTCTTTCTTGAACAGTCGGGTAAAATGTTGCGGGTACTGAAAACCGAGATTATAGGCGATTTCATTAACGGTGTCGTCTGTAGATGCAAGTTCCGTCTTGGCTATTTCAATAGACTTGTCATGAATGAAATGCAGGGCGGTTGAACCTGTTTCTTTTTTCAATAAATCACTGAAATAGTTGGGCGAGAGGCAGAGCTTGTCTGCACAATACTGTACAGTGGGCAAGCCTATCCGTTTAGCAGCCCCATCATGGAAGTATTCGTCAAGCAACCGCTCAAATCTTGCGAGGATGTCTCGGTTTTGGTTGTCGCGTGTGATGAACTGGCGGTCATAGAAACGTGTGCAGTAATCAAGGAACGTCTTGATGCTGTCTGTGATGAGGTTCTTGCTGTGACGGTGTATCGGATGGTTCAATTCATATTGAATCTTGTGGAAGCAATCCATGATGATTTGCCGTTCTTCCACACTAAGGTGCAATGCCTCGTTTGTCTCGTAGGAAAAGAACGAATATTCACGCATTATCCGCCCGAGAGGTGTATTCCGCAGCAGGTCGGGATGGAACATAAGCAGGTAGCCATCTGGTTGGAACTGCATGCCGTCATCTTCCGCACCGAACACCTGTCCGGGCGCGATAAATATCAGTGTGCATAATTATTCCTAAGTCTGTGAAACCGGAACGCATGAAGCAGAATCTCGACATATTAGACTTCACCCTGTCGGCCGACGACATGGCACGGATAAAGACGCTGGATACCGACAAGCCTTTCTTACTCGGCTCGCACGAAGATCCAGAAATCGTAAAATGGTTCATGCAGTACAAAAACGCCTGAACATCAACAACCATATTTCGATAGCCGCTATCGACTATATTAAGAAGTTATTCGTATATGCCTTTATTGTAATCCGTCATGTACTGAGTAAATGTTTTGCCTGTTTGCTGTTTGAAGAAGCGCATGAGATGGCTCGGATCAGAGAAATTGAAATCATCCGCCATTTCACTGACAGTGCGGTTGGAGAATAGCAATTCGTTCTTCAGTTCCTCAAGCAGACGTTGTTTTATCAAATGGGTAGCTGATACTCCGAATTGGGCTTTTACTGAGTTATTGAGTGTGATGCGACTGACATGAAGCATGTCTGCATATTCCTGCACCCGCTGGTGGGTGCGGATATTCTGTTCCAACAAGTCCTTGAACCGAAAAGCGAAATTGTTTTTAGCAATTTCAGCGGGCAAGCAATAGGCGGCAGCGTATGTACGATTGATAATCAGCAAAAGATAATATAGTAAGGAAACAATGATATTGTACGTATCGGACACTGGATTCATCAGCTCATACTTAATCTTTCCGAGCAGCCGCATATATTCCTTCATTTCGTCATGTGTGGCATTGATGTAAGGCGGCGTATCTGTCTGGTAACAATACAAAAGGCGAAAAACGAAGAACTTGTCGGCGATAAAAGTACGCATGAAATCTTCGCGGAATATAAGGAACGTGTAATCCAACGCCGTCTCATCTACATGCCACTCTTGTTGCTGATGGGGTGAAAGCAGGAGAACCATGCCGTCGCGCAGTTCAATCTTGCGGAAGTTCAGTAGCAAATATCCGTTTGCCTTACGGAAAAAGTAGAAGCTGAAGAAGTCTGTCTTAAACCGCTTGTTTTCTGTCAGCACAAGTCCGATGTCCTTGTTTATGGCAGTATTGATGTAAAAATCCACGCCGCAGCGTGTCTTGTTGAACGGTACGCTGACCAGTCGATCAGGGTTGATTATCTCGTCCATATCCTTGTCGTTTTTGCAAAGATAATAATTTCATTTATCAAAATGGCATAATTACCGTTTTTTCAGGCATAGATGTTTCGCCGGATTCTTCCGAACTTTGCACCCGTAATCAATAACAAGACATATAGTCATGAAAAAGACATCCACAGTACAATTGGTGCGCAATGCCACCTTGAAAATCAGGTATGCGGGACACACCATGCTAATTGACCCCGTTTTAGCCGACAAAGGCACTTTGATATCGGCCCTCGGTGTGAATAAAACACCGAGGGTACACCTCACCATTCCTATTCAGGATATTATCGGAGGCGTGGACATGGTGCTCCTGACCCACAATCACATCGACCATTACGAGCCGAGTGTCCCCACACATTTGCCCAAAGAAATTCCTTTCTACGTTCAGCCCCAGGACGCGGACGCCATCAGAAACGACGGATTTACAAATGTGATACCCATCGAAGAAATAAAAACAATAGACGGCATATCCATTTACCGCACGACCGGACATCATGGTTTCGGGCAGATCGGGCAGATGATGGGACCTGTATCAGGTTATGTGCTAAAAGCCGAGGGCTTCCCGACCGTTTATATAATGGGTGACTGCCGATGGGAAGCATGTATCCGAGACACCGTGGAACGGTTCAATCCTGACTATATCGTGGTAAACTCCGGAGGTGCAATCTTTCCCGAATTTTCCAAAACGGACGGTCCTATCATCCCCGACGAGAACGAAGTGATGCAGATACTTGACGAATTGCCTTCGCATATCAAGCTGATAGCCGTACACATGGATGCCATCGACCATTGCCAGACCACCCGTGCAATTCTGCGCAATGAGGCAACGCATCACGAAGCCGACATGAGCCGGCTGATTATCCCGGAGGACGGAGAAACAGTTGTGTTATGAGTGTCTGCATTAAATCCCTGATAAAAAACATGAACATAGTGGTAGGGTGCACTATAGGATGCCCTTACTGCTATGCCCGTAACAACTGCCGCCGTTTCCACATTACCGACGACTTTTCCGTGCCTGAATACATGGAACGAAAACTGCGCATCATCGATACGTCCCGTCCTCATGTGTGGCTCATGACAGGAATGAGCGATTTCTCCGATTGGAAGCCTGAATGGAACGCAGAAATTTTCGAGCGGATCAGCAGCAATCCCCAGCACGCCTATATCTTTCTGACGAAGCGCCCTGACAAAATCAGTTTCTCCTCTGACGACGAGAACGTATGGATGGGCGTGACCGTCACGCGCAGTTCCGAGAAAAGGAGGATTGATGATTTGAAAAAGAATATCAAAGCACGACACTACCATGTCACGTTTGAACCTCTCTTCGATGATATCGGCGAGATTGATTTCGATGGAATTGACTGGATTGTCATAGGCACAGAGACCGGAAACCGAAAAGGAAAGTCATATTCGCGCCCCGAATGGGTGCTTAGCATTGCAGAACAGGCAAAGGCTCATGGCATACCGGTGTTCATGAAAGAGGATTTGCTGCCGATTATGGGCGACGAAAGAATGATTCAGGAATTGCCGGAACAATTTACCATACGAATACAATGAATATGGATACAATAAAGGAAATAGATGTAAAGAGTGTAATGACCAAATCCTCTCTGCCGGTGGGAGGATATTCGGTCAACCCTTATGTAGGGTGTCCCCACGCCTGCAGGTATTGCTACGCATCGTTCATGAAACGGTTCACCGGGCACACCGAGCCGTGGGGTACGTTTTTAGATGTAAAAAACTGGAAGCCGATAACGAATCCTCATAAATACGACGGTGAACGTGTTGTAATAGGGTCTGTGACGGACGGTTACAATCCGTATGAAGAAGAATTCCACCGTACCCGAAGGCTGCTCGAAGAGCTGCGAGGAAGCGATGCCGAGATTATGATATGCACAAAGTCCGATCTTGTCCTTCGCGATCTCGACCTGTTGAAGAGTTTTCCCAAAGTGACTGTGTCATGGTCTGTCAATACGCTCGACGAGCAGTTCTGCGCAGATATGGACAACGCCGTAAGCATTGAACGCCGTCTGAAAGCGATGCGTCAGACATACGAGGCAGGTATCCGCACCGTATGCTTCGTCTCGCCCATATTCCCCAGAATAACAGACGTGAAGGCAATAATAGAGGAGGTAAAAGATTATGCTGATTTAATCTGGCTTGAAAACCTGAATTTACGCGGGCAGTTCAAAGGCGGGATAATGACGTATATCCGTGAGAAGTATCCTGACCTCATACCGCTTTACGAGGAAATTTACAATAAAAAAAGGCTTGAATACTGGCAGGCATTGGAGCAGGACATTTCAAATTACGCCAAGGAGCAGGGCTTCCCGTATCGTATAAACGATCTGCCATACGGACGCTCGGAAAAAGGCAAACCTGTCATCGTAAACTACTTCTACCACGAAAAAATACGATTGACAAAATGAGGCTATGCCGGACTGATGCAGAAAAGTTGTAGCGCGGATAAAAGCACCATGTATGTGGATAATATCCGGCAATCTTCCGAGCGTATGCGGGAGATGCTCAACACGCTGCTGGATTCCTTCCGTCTGGACAACGGCAAGGAGCAACCCAACCTTTCCCCTTGCAGGATTTCCGCAATCACGCATATTCTTGAAACGGAGTTCATGCCCATTGCCATGAACAAGGGGCTGACTTTGATAGTGGAGAGCCACACCGATGCGGTGGTTTTGACCGACAAGGAACGTATCCTGCAAATCGGCAACAACTTGTTGTCAAACGCCATCAAGTTCACGGATAACGGTAGTGTATCATTGGCAGCGGATTATGATAACGGTTTGCTGAAACTTATCGTTGAAGATACCGGTACGGGCATGACCGAAGATGAGCAACAACGAGTATTCGGTGCATTTGAACGTCTTTCAAATGCCGCCGCAAAAGACGGCTTCGGATTAGGATTGTCCATCGTGCAGCGTATTGTGGCGATGCTCGGTGGAACTATACGCTTGGAAAGCGAGAAAGGCAAAGGGAGCCGCTTCACGGTGGAAATTCCCATGCAGACAGCCGAGGAACTGCCGGAACAGACAATTCAAGCGCAAATGCGCCATAATCATATCTGCCATGATGTGATTGCCATCGACAATGACGAGGTACTTCTCCTTATGTTGAAAGAAATGTATGCCCATGAAGGGATGCACTGCGATACCTGTACCAATGTTTCGGTACTGATGGAGCTGATACGAAAAAAGGAATACAGCCTGCTTCTGACGGATCTGAATATGCCTGAGATAAGCGGTTTTGAACTGCTGGAACTGTTGCGCTCATCCAATGTAGGCAACTCGAAGAGTATTCCCATAGTCGTGACAACCGCTTCGGGCAGTTGCAGCAAGGAGGAACTTATAGGGCGTGGATTTGCCGGATGCCTGTTCAAGCCGTTCTCCATATCCGAACTGATGGAGATTACGGATAAATGCGCATTAAGCAGCATATTGGATGAAAAGCCGGATTTTTCCACTCTGCTATCTTATGGCAATGAATCCGTCATGCTGGACAAACTGATAGCGGAAACCGAAAAGGAAATGCAGGCGGTCAAGGATGCAGAACAGCGTAAAGACCTCCAAGAACTGGACACACTTACACACCATCTGCGAAGTTCATGGCAGATTCTCCGTGCCGACCAGCCATTGAGGGAACTTTACGCCCAACTTCATGGAAGTGCCACTCCAGATGACGAAGCGATATGCAAAGCGGTGACCGGCTGTGCTGGATAAAGGTGCTGAAATTATCCGGCAGGCAAAAGAAGAAAGGAAAAATACGAAAATGGATAAAACAAGAATCATCGTGGTGGAGGACAATATCGTGTATTGCGAGTTTGTCTGCAACCTGCTGGCACGGGAAGGATTCCGTACCGTGCAGGCTTACCACCTCTCGACCGCGAAGAAACTTCTGCAACAAGCCTCAGACGGGGACATCGTGGTTTCTGACCTACGACTACCCGACGGTGACGGCATCGACCTATTACGATGGATGCGCAAGGAAGGCATGACACAACCGTTAATCATCATGATCAACTATGCCGAAGTGCATACGGCAGTCGAAAGTATGAAACTCGGCTCGCTGGACTATATCCCCAAGCAGCTTGTGGAGGATAAACTTATGCCTCTGCTTCATACCATCCTGAAAGAACGGAGTATCGGACGAAATCGTATGCCCGTTTTTGCCCGTGACAGTTCCGCCTTTCAGAAAATCATGCAACAGATAAGATTAGTTGCCCCTACTGATATGAGCGTGCTGATATTCGGAGAGAACGGCACGGGCAAGGAGCATATCGCCCACCATCTGCATGATAAGAGCAAAAGGGCAGGGAAACCGTTTGTGCCTGTGGACTGCGGTTCACTCTCCAAAGACCTTGCGCCCTCGGCATTCTTCGGACATGTCAAAGGCGCGTTTACGGGTGCGGACAGCACAAAGAAAGGATACTTCAATGAGGCAGAGGGTGGCACATTGTTCTTGGATGAGGTAGGCAATCTCGCATTGGAAACCCAGCAGATGTTACTCCGTGCCATACAGGAACGGAGATACCGCCCTATAGGTGACAAGACGGACAAGAGCTTCAATGTCCGCATCATCGCCGCCACCAACGAGGATCTGGAGAAAGCGGTCATTGAAAAACGTTTCCGACAGGATTTGCTGTACCGTTTGCACGACTTCGAGATAACTGTTCCGCCCTTGCGTGACTGTCAGGAGGACATCATGCCGTTGGCGGAGTTCTTCCGTGAGATTGCCAACAATGAATTGGAATGTAGCGTGACTGGGCTCGATGCGGAAGCCCGTAAGACATTGCTGACCCATCCGTGGCCGGGTAATGTCCGTGAGCTTCGGCAGAAGATAATGGGCGCGGTGTTGCAGGCACAGACGGGAGTTGTCATGAAAGAGCATCTGGAACTTGCCGTAACGAAACCGACCTCACCTGTCAGCTTCGCCTTGCGAAACGATGCGGAGGACAAGGAACGCATCTTACGCGCGTTGAAGCAGGCAAACGGAAACCGCAAGGTTGCCGCCGAATTGCTCGGAATCGGACGTACAACGCTGTATAGCAAGTTGGAAGAGTATGGATTAAAGTATAAATTTCAGCAATCATAGCCCGCAACTTGCCGAAAATAGAAGTAACGGTTAAACCGGATTATTCAGCGAAGATAAAAAACGTCCTGTGATAAAAATCATGGGACATTTTGATGTGTATCCGATTTTTATTGCTACTTTTGTACCAAGACGAGAGACATTGACAGCAACTCACAGCAGAACGTAGAAATAGACAGGGTTGCCAAATCATTACCTCATTTTTACCTTATCCTCAGAACTGCTTGCTAATAAAGTGGTTATAAAAATCTTCCAGAATTACTATTATTATCGGATAACTACCTTCAAAACATTATTTATTGTCGGAACCGGGAACATATCATCTACTTTCATAATAGATGCGTCCTCTTTTTCCGGCATTCCGATGAAAAGCCCCTGTGCATTTCCGGCTCCTGGATATTGGCTAACAGCTGTTCCGTCATCAAAAAGAGCAGTCTTACCCGTAATGTCACCTTTGAAATTAGCAGGAATCATGGCTTCATTTGCATAAAACCAGTCATTGGAATAACCAAACATGGTCGCATAGGCGATATGGTCACCTTCGGTTGCTTCAAACTCTATTTCCACTTTTTCACCCGGTGCTACCGGAGCATCGCCGGCAACATAGACCATTCTTACATCAGGCATCTTTTCCAATGAAGCCTTCAAGGCTGATGCATCACCCTTCTGCGCAAGGTTAGCCAGACCTATTCCGGCATCTTTCTTTCCTGCTTCATAGATTGGGTTGACGTCTCCCGTATAGACTACAACTATGGCTGGAGAAATGCCTGTGATGATGCCTGTGTTGGCAGAAATCTTTTCCGCTAAAAGAGAGTTGTCGCCCATTTGTGCAATCGCTGTTATTTCTGCATTCGATTTTGCTCCGGCTTCATAAAAAGGCATCCCGTTCAGAAGTTCCCCGTTGAATACATTCGAAACTGCCCATACACCCGGTGAAAAAGGGGTCTCGTTATCACTGCCACCAGAGGTGTTGGTGATAGTCAACTCAAATTCAGAAGAACTGGCCATATAATTCAGCTCCAGCTTCATCAGCTTCGAAGCGTCGATATCAGGAACCATCATAATGCCGACATCTTCTTTCTCATCAGTCATTCCGGCTTTCGTCCCGTTATCCCATAGTTTGATTTGCGAAGAAACATCTCCCGTCATAGGCACACCGTCATTATTATAAAGTTGTAGGCCCGGATTCTCTGGTGCGAAAAACCAGTCTTTCGATGCTCCGTACATCGTGGCAAACATCAATGCCTGTCCTTTACCTGCATGGAATGTAAAGCGGATACTCTGTCCCGGTAATACCACAGGCGCGTTAATATCTTCACTTCCCATTCCTACAAATGTTCCGCTCTCTACAAAATCTTTAGGTTCCAATACATTCTCAAAAGAGATTACCGAAGAAGCAAGTCCCGGCATGTCCTTTTCATCCTCATCACTGCATGAAACAAATGCTGTTGAAACCAATGCAAACATTGTTGCTGCTAATAAATACTTTTTCATATTCGTCTGTTATTAAATTGTTTGTATAATAAAAATTCTTTATTTCTTTTCCAGAAGTGGAATATAATCGGCGTATCCTTCGGCTTTCATCCTGTCTTTCGGGATAAACCGGAGTGATGCGCTGTTGATGCAGTAGCGCAATCCGCCTTTATCGGTCGGACCGTCATTGAACACATGTCCCAGATGTGCATCTCCGGTTTTGCTGCGCACTTCAATACGCTGCATACCATGGGAATTATCTGTCTTTTTCATTACCAGGCTCTTATCTATGGGTTTTGAAAAACTGGGCCAACCACAACCGGAGTCGAATTTATCGGTCGAGATGAATAAAGGTTCACCTGTAGTTATATCGACATATAAACCTTCGCGTTTTTCATTCCAATATTCGTTCCGGAAAGCTCTTTCCGTTGCATTCTTTTGTGTTACGGCGTATTGTTCGGCTGTCAACCGGGAACGTAATGTCTCGTCATCCGGTTTTTGATATATCTTTTGAGGCGAGAAAGCTGCTTTCTTGGCCATGTCGAACAATTCAGGGCTGATATGGCAATAACCGTTCGGATGTTTGTCCAGATAATCCTGATGATAATCTTCTGCCGGAAAGAAATTCCTCAGCGGTTCGACTTCTACGACAACCGGTTTGGTATATTGTTTGGCCAGGGCTTCCACAGCCTGTTTGATAACCGGTAAATCAGCTTTATCTGTGTAATAAATGCCTGTCCGGTATTGTGCTCCTTTGTCGTTCCCCTGCCGGTTAAGGCTTGTCGGGTCTATCGTTTTGAAGAACAGATCTATCAGAAAGTTCAAATCGGCCTGCTGCGGATTGTAACCGACTTTTACTGTTTCGGCAAAACCGATATTATCATTGCAAACCTGCTCGTAAGTCGGATTCTGTACATCCGTTTTTCCATTTGCATAGCCCACTTGCGTATTGACTACGCCATTAATCTGTTTTATGAAATGTTCTGTACCCCAGAAACATCCGCCTGCAAAATAAATTTCTTTTACGTCACTCATATTTGTATTTTTAGAGAGCTGTCCGCTCATTGTTTCTTGTGCTGTTGCCAATCCTCCGGATATGAACAAAGCGATGATTAGAATAACATTTTTCATACGTCTTTCGTTTTTAAGTAAGTAAACCCTAACCCTAACATTGGGATGTCTTTTGTTAGGTTAGTCTGTCATACTACAAAATACTGACACACTTTGGGTGATTTTTTTTTCATGTTTTTGAATGATTGTTCCTTTTTGTATCTTTGTATATGGAACAACGAACTAATAAATAATTGGTCATAAATATGGAAGATATAATAAATGCCCGTTGCGGTTGGGCTGGAACAGACGAACTATACATAAAATACCATGATGAAGAATGGGGCAAACTTGTCACTGACGACAAGGCTTTGTTTGAGTTTCTGGTTCTTGAAAGTGCCCAGGCTGGGTTAGCTTGGATTACTATTCTCCGCAAACGTGAAGGATACCGGGAAGCCTTTCATCATTTTGATGTGAAAAAAGTAGCGCAGATGACACCGGAAGACATCGAGCAATTGATGCAATTTGATGGGATTGTCAAAAACAGGTTGAAAATCAAGAGCACAATTAATAATGCGAAACTATTTATGGCTATTCAGGAAGAGTTCGGCAGTTTCTACAAGTACACTTTATCATTCTTTCCCAACCGGCAACCTATTGTCAATAATTTCAAGAGCTTGAGCCAGATTCCCGCCACATCTCCCGAGTCGGATGCTATGAGCAAAGATATGAAAAAGCGAGGATTCAAGTTCTTCGGGCCGACTATTTGCTATGCTTTTTTACAGGCGGCCGGTTTTGTGAACGACCATTTGGAAAACTGTTTCTGCAAGGCGGCTCAATAAAAGACGAGGGGTGTAACTGTTAATGTTTCATGATTACTATTGATTCAAAAGCATTAGAAGATCTTATTAATATATATCGAGCCGAATTATTGGAGGTTGGATATGATACTTCTATAATAACAGATGATCATCAATTGTTAATAACATATTATACTATTAAAAAACGGCTCATTCCTCAATGTTCCCGCCAAGTACACTATGCTAATAATTTCGTATGCCCCTTTCAACTTCAAAATGGATTAGATTTACTTAAAGACAAATTTGAAAGAGGGATAGATGTACGTCCTCACCTGAGTAAAACAATAGAGCGAATAGATAAGGAAGATAAATTACTTTATTCTTGGAATATTCATCATTTTCATTTAGGTGAAGCTGTAACATCAGATGGTTTTATTCAACGTACAGGAGATGTACTTTTTGCAATATTAACGCCTAATGATGTCTATTTTCTTTGTATTATGAGACATGACAATTGGTCTAATATAGAGTTAGTACAAATTATACATGATAATTGGCCTCAATTAATATCGAATTTTAAAGTAGAAGGTGAATTCGCTATCAAGTTTGACTCTCAAGATATAAAAGAACTCCGAAAAGCTGGCCTTAATGTTGGAATAACAATGAGAGATGGGACAAGCTACCTTCCGATGGGAATGGGATTCGCATTAACAGGACAAAGCGCACAAGCTGTCATGGATTCCAATCATGAATTTCATCGAATTAAAAGATTAGAACAAGATATTCAAAATGAAAGTGAAACTTTGTTTGAGCATTGTTCATCTCAACTAATGAATAGGTTTAGACAAAATGGTATAGAATTAAGGATACATCAAGCTATACATGCTTTGGTTGCATATGATTCTAAAACGGGCCAAAATATAGCTGTTGTACCTCATTATACTCTCCAAGAAGAAAATATTTAACAACATCACTAAAACGACTTCACATACGAAGATAGTAGAAACCACTCATTTGTCATAATAAGTCTGTATTTTCAAAGGTACGTTCCTCGTCTATATGATAAAGATATTACCCCTACCGATAGCTTATACTCCCAAAAGAGCATTATTATTCACTATTGGCTTTTAAGAAAAGTAAAAAGAACTTTTAAGAAAACCTGTCTCAACACGAAACGCCATATTTTTGTATAAAATAAATATCAATCTATAAGAGATTAATTCACATCTAAACAAAGTTACATATCTTTGTTTATCAAATAAGACTCAAGTCATGGATACAAAATCGGGTATAGTCGTTTACAATTACATGGACACATTTTATTGTTGCCTTGTAGAGAAAGACAAATGGTGTGAGGAGATGGTTACAGAGCATATGTTGGTGTATATCTGTTCAGGAGAATTAGAACTTATTTCTCCCGAAAAACGGTATCATTTAAAGAAAGGAGATGCCTTTTTTTTGAAACGTAACCACATGCTCCGCAAAATTAAGAAGCCATCAAGAAACGGAGAACCTTTCAAAGGATTGTTCTTACAATTAAAAACGCCTTTCCTGAAAACTTTCCTGAACGAAAGCCAAATAACTGTTCCTTTAGTTAATAACTCTCATCTTGCTAAATCTGTTTATGTTTTATTGGAAAAGCACCCTTTTTTGAAAGGACTATTTATGTCACTTGAACAATATTTTGATGCCCGGCAATATCCGTCAAAGGAGCTAATGGAAGCTAAACTGAAAGAAGCAGTATTCGTTTTACTTCAATTAAAGCCAGAACTTGGTTCGGTACTTTTTGACTTTGCAGAACCGTGGAAAATTGACTTGGCTGATTTTATGACTAAAAACTATAAATGCGACTTGTCTATAGAAGAATTTGTACATTATACAGGAAGAAGTTTATCTTCTTTCAAAAAAGATTTCTTCTGCGTTTTTAATAACACACCAAGTAGATGGTTGATAAAAAAGCGTTTAGAAGAAGCCAAATGTCTGATAACCGAGAAAGGAGAAAAGCCTGCAGAAGTGTATTTAAAGGTGGGCTTTAAGAACCTGTCACATTTTTCTACTGCCTACAAAAAAGAGTTCGGCTTTCCACCGTCCGTCATAAACTCTACTGCCATATAGAGAAAATAAAAAGACTTTTCAGCAAAGAAGAAATAACGAATAAGAAAAACAGTACAAAGCCTCGGACAGCTACTTTTGCATCATCAAAATCAAACGGTTTTGATGATGTTTTTTTATGTCTTTAAACAAACGAATTGTTATGAAGAAAAGTCTTATTGCACTTGCATTCGGTACACTTGGATTAGGTATTGCAGAATTTGCAATGATGGGAATATTAGGAAGTGTTGCCGAAAATTTGCAGATTAGCATCTCTGCCGCCGGACATCTGATTTCAGCTTATGCTTTGGGGGTATGTCTGGGTGCTCCTGTGCTCTTGTTGGTACGCAAATATCCTTTAAAAAAGATTTTGTTGTTGTTGGTAACCATCATTGTAGTTGGTAATCTCTGTGCTGCGGCAGCATCTGATTATTGGATGCTTTTACTTGCCCGTTTTTTGTCTGGTTTTCCACACGGTGCATATTTTGGAGTGGCATCTATCGTGGCGCAACGGTTGGCAGACAAAGGAAAAGGTTCGCAAGCTGTATCGGTTATGATTGCAGGCATGACCATCGCCACAGTATTTGGTGTACCTCTTGGAACTGCACTAAGCAATACTATTTCATGGCGGCTTACTTTCCTGCTGGTAGCTTGCTGGAGTTTACTAACGTTCTATAGCATTTGGCGTTGGATTCCTCAAATGGATAGTTTGCCTGATAGTGGCTTCAAAGGACAGTTTAAGTTCCTAAAGTCACCTGCACCGTGGCTTATTATCGGTGGTACTTTATTAGGAAACGGCGGCGTGTATTGTTGGTATAGTTATATAAATCCACTTTTAACGAACATTTCGGGCTTCTCAACAGATAGCCTTACTTGGTTAATGGTTATTGCAGGTTTCGGTATGGTGATAGGCAATCTGCTTGGCGGACGTTTGGCTGACCGTTTTCGAGCCGGACTTGTTGCTGCCATTGTACAATCGTGTATGGTTTTCACATTGTTATTGATATTTTTCTTTTCACCTGTTCCGTGGCTTTCTGTCGTATTAATGGTTATAGGCACGGCAGGACTATTTGGTGTGGGCAGCCCTTTACAATACCTGATTATCCGTTTCTCCAAAGGTGGTGAAATGTTAGGTGCAGCAAGCATTCAAATAGCCTTTAATATAGGAAATGCTGTTGCAGCTTATTGTGGTGGTCTGATATTACAAGCAGGATTTGATTTCCGTTATCCGGCTTTAGTAGGTATTCCTTTTGCTGTGCTTGGTTCTATACTATTATTTATTCTGCATAAGAAATATGAATGATAAATAAATTTCTAACAATTCAAATTATAGGAGATTATTACAATGATTACCAATTTTACTTATTTCATTCCTACGCGCGTATTGTTCGGAGCAGGACAGTTAAATCATTTGCACGAACAGCAATTACCCGGAAAAAAAGCTTTGATAGTTACGACTTCCGGTAAATCGGTAAAAAGAAATGGAACATTAGAACGAGTAGAAAAACAGTTGGAGATGGCAAACGTGGAATACACGCTTTTCGACCGAGTTCATCCCAATCCTACCCTTGCTAACGTAATGGATGCTTCCATATTGGGAAAAGAAAGCGGTTGCGATTTTGTTATCGGTTTAGGCGGTGGCAGTGCGATGGATGCAGCCAAAGCCATTGCTTTTGCAATGACTAACCCCGGTGATTTATGGGATTACAGTTTCAGTACAACAGGCGGCAAAAAAGAACGTATAGCCCAACCGCTTCCTATCGTATGTATCACCACAACAGCGGGTACCGCCAGTGAAGTCGACCCGTGGGGTGTCATCACAAAAGAAGAAACAGGAGAAAAATCAGGATTTTTCAGCGGAGAAAGCATGTACCCGGTTCTTTCCATCGTTGACCCCGACTTAATGATGACTATTCCATCCCAATTTACGGCTTATCAAGGAATGGATGCTTTCTTTCACGCAACAGAAAGTGTTATCAATACTAAAAATCATATAATGGGTGAAATGTTCGCATTAAAAGCAATCGAACTTGTTGCAAAATATCTACCCCTCGCCGTTAAAGACGGTTCTGATAAAGAGGCACGCTATTATATGGCAGTGGCTAATTCACTTGCCGGATATTATATGCTTTGTACATCTGCACATTCTATGGAACATTCACTTGGCGGGTTCTATCCCGAACTGCCACATGGAGCAGGTTTGATTATGATTGCACATGCTTACTATCAGAAGTTTGCCGATTTAAAAGTTTGTGAAGGACAAATGATAAAAATAGCAAAGGCGATGGGGGTTCATAATGCTATTTCAGGACAAGATTTTGTAAATGCTCTCGACAAATTGATTGCGAACATCGGGATGTCCGATTTAAAAATGAGTGATTTCGGGATTACAAAAGAATATCTGAAAAGCTGTCCTGAACGTACCCGTAAAGTTATGGGCGGTGACATTTCCGCAGACCCTGCTGAATTATCTGATATGGATATGCTGGAAATTTATCTACAATCTTATAAATAAACAATTTATAAATCATAGAAACAACTAAAAATGAAAAAGTTAATTTATCTCTTGTCAGTAATTTTACTGACTATCAGTTACAATGTTCAAGCACAGAGCAATCAAGTACATGACGGTCATGTACATTCAAAAGGTTTTGTTGCAATGGATAAAAACGGGGTATTTACACCGTATGAATTTGAAAGAAAAGCTATTGGTGACAATGATGTGTTGATTGAAATCATGTATTCAGGTATCTGTCACAGCGATATTCATCAGTCACGTGATGAATGGGGCGGTTCAATTTTCCCTATGGTTCCCGGACATGAAATAGCAGGGAAGATTACCCAAGTAGGAAAGAACGTAACTAAATTTAAAGTAGGAGATTACGCTGGTGTCGGTTGTATGGTAAACTCCTGTGGAATTTGCGAACATTGCAAAAAAGGCGAAGAACAGTACTGCGATAATAACAAAACCGTTTATACCTATAATTCAAGGGATTTTGATGGAGACCCCACAATGGGTGGTTATTCCAACAATATTGTTGTCAGCGAGCACTTTGCACTCAAAATACCGCAAGGTGCAGATATGAAACGTATTGCACCATTGCTTTGTGCAGGAGCGACCACTTATTCACCACTGAAATTCACACATGTAGGCAAGGGTGATAAAATTGCTATTGCCGGATTTGGCGGATTAGGACATATAGCTGTACAATATGCAGTTTCCTTTGGTGCAGAAGTAACCGTATTTGATGTATCAGAAGATAAACGTAATGATGCCTTACGTATGGGGGCAGTCAAATTTGTGAATGTAACTAATCCGGACGAACTTAAAGGCTTGGATAATTCATTTCGTGTAATCATCAGTACAATTCCAACTAATTTTAATGTAGAACAATATGTGCGGATGCTTAAAGTTGATGGAGAAATGGTTCTGATTGGAATGCCCGCCGCTGATAAAATTCCATCTGTTAATACCGGGGCACTCGCAGGTCGCCGCAAAATATATGGAACTTTGATTGCTGGTATTCCTGAAACACAAGAAATGTTGAATTATTCTGTTACACATAATATTTACCCTGAAATAGAAATGATTGAAGCAAATGCAGATGCAATAAATCAAGCATATCAATCCGTATTAGATGGGAAAGTAAAATTCAGATATGTAATAAATATGGAAACTTTAAAATAAATCACCTCCCGATAAAATAAACGATTCCGGGTAAAGGTCTTTTAAGGGCTCACCCGATATTTCTTGGGGGGGAACTTCATTAACTTTCTTGGAATATCT
>NZ_QUGV01000018.1:0-57009 GCF_003479205.1 Parabacteroides sp. AF17-28
ATGCGGAAGGTTGTTGTTGTCATTTTCTTGTGTTTTTAATTAATCAAATATACAGAATAAATCTCACATTATCAAATGTTTCCGGTGGTAATCGGTAATAAAAGGCGGGGATGTCACGCCCTGTCGCCCGTGTCTTCAAAGAGGGGTGGGCTGCGCTGTATCTTTACAGTGTAATTAATTACAAGACAGTCCTTATTAATCATTTAAAAAAGTAACGTTTATGGGAATAAAGTATCATTTGGTTTTGCGGAAGAACATAAGTAAGAAAGTGGAAGAGGGGAAGGAGTTTCTCTATTATGCACAGACACGCGCCACGCGTACCTGCACCTTTGACGAACTCTGCGATTTGATAGCGGAGAGCTCGACGGCTTCGAGTGGCGATGTCAAACTGGTGGTAGACCGGATGACAAAATTCATGGCAAAATCGTTGGAACGTGGCGAAGTGGTGCAGCTTGGCGAGTTGGGTAATTTCCAGTATATATTGGGCAGTTCCGGAAGCACGTCGGAGGATGTGTTTCAAGCGTCGCAGCTTCGCCGGCCCCGTCTCTGTTTCCGTCCGGGCACTTTGTTACGCAACCTGACACTGACGGTAAAAGGTGAACACATACTGCTGGAACCGGGGAAACCGCCTGTTGAGAGACCGGGAATCCTTTGAGAGTTGAGAGTTGAAAGGGGAAAGTTGAAAGTTTAAGATTAAGATTAAGAAATTAAGAATTAAAAGATTATGGAGAAGGGGGTGTTTGTGAAAGGGTATGGCGGGGCGGCGCGTATGGCGGGTGAGCTGTATGGGATGAATCCGGTGGTGATATTGGCGCAGGCGGCAATCGAATCGGGTTGGGGAGAGAGCACGTTAGCGGTGAAGTATCATAATTTCTTCGGGATTATGGGCTATGGGGTGACAAATGCGTACTGGCATGGCGGGAAGACGGACTTGGGGAACGGGGGCTTGTTGTTTCGCCGCTACGACACGCCGGAGCATAGTTTTCTGGATTTTGCCCGCCTCGTCTTTACCGCTTATCCGCAGGCGGCGGCAGTCAGTGCTTACCCGGCGGCCTATGCGCAGGAGATCGCCTACAGCCGCTACATCAGCGAGGTGAACGGCGACAACCGGGCGGCATACCGGAAGATGTTGGTGTCGATCGCACGCCAGATTCAATTATTAATCAGTAATTAAAAAAAGAAAGCGTATGAGTAAAGTAAGGTCGATTTTGGAGTTTGTGAGGTCACTGATCGAGTTCCTGTTGGGGTTGGGAAAGAAGAACGGTTAGTTTAAACGTGGCTGTATCAAAATATCCTTGTCCCCGCGCTTGACGCGGGGCCGCAAGAGAACAGGTCTTGTCAATCAGTTGTTATACTGCCAGTTCTAATGCGATCCCGCGTCAAGCGCGGGAACGAGGGGTTTTTGATACAGCCTTTTTGTTTATTATTTAATTGAATTCTTTGCCGAACTTCATCTGGACATCGGCTACATATTGTTTGATCCGCTGTTCGTCTTCTTTCTTGCAGATCAGAAGGACATTTCCGGATTCGGCTACGATGCAATCATTAAGCCCTTGTATGACGGCGAGGCGTTTGGGATTGTCGAGTGCAATGATATTGCCGGTGCTTTCGTACAACATCGCTTCGCTTTTGAGCAGCGCATTGTTTTGTTCGTCCCTCTGGGCGAGGTCGAACAGCGATCCCCATGTCCCTAAGTCGGCCCAACCGAAGTCGACGCACAACATATAGACATTATCCGCTTTCTCCATGATGCCGTAGTCGATGGAGATATTCAGGCAGTAGGGGAAGTTTTCGGTAATAAATCCCCGTTCTTCTTCCGTATTGAATTTCTCTTTTCCCAGGTCGAAACGGAGGGAAATATCGGGGAGGAATTTTGCAAATGCCTCCAGTATCGAGTTGACGTTCCAAACAAAGAGGCCGGAGTTCCAGAAAAACTCGCCGCTTTCCATGAATACTTTAGCTAACTCGATATTCGGTTTTTCGGTGAATGTCTTTACTTTGGTGAACTCTCCTAACATGACGTCGCTGCTCTGGATGTATCCGTAACCTGTCTCGGGGCGGCTCGGGCGGATACCTAAGGTCACTAAGGCGTTGTTGTCTTTTACGAAGTCGAGGCTCTTTTGCACGTCTTTCAGGAAGACATCTTCCTTCAGTATCAAATGGTCGGAGGGAGCAACGACAATATTCGCGTTCGGGTTGCAAGCCCTGATATGATAGGCTGCATAAGCGACGCATGGAGCTGTGTTCCGGCGTGCGGGCTCCAATAGGATCTGCCTTTCTTCCAGTTCGGGCAGTTGTTCTTTTACAAGTGATGCGTATTGTTCATTCGTTACGATATAAATATTTTCGACCGGAATAATTTTAGAGAAACGATCGAATGTCATCTGTAGCAGCGACCGGCCTGTGCCGAAAAAGTCGAGAAATTGTTTCGGGTAACTTTCTCTGCTGAAAGGCCAGAAGCGGCTACCAATCCCGCCGCCCATGATAACGCAATAATTATCTTTCATGATGATTCAGGTTGTTTTTTAGTTTTACTCTTACAAAGTTAACGAAATATTCCGGTATTTAGTCTGCCTTCAACTACTAAGAAGATATAAAATGAAAAAAAAGCGACAAACCCTTGCAGGTTTAAAAATAATGCCTACCTTTGCAACGCATTAGAAAAAACAAATGCCCAGATGGCGGAATTGGTAGACGCGCTGGTCTCAAACACCAGTGGATTCACTTCCATGCCGGTTCGATCCCGGCTCTGGGTACGAAGTAAAAAGCTAAGTGATTTATTGCCAAACACTTAGCTTTTTCATATTTTATGAATGTTCCCAAATTGTTCCCAATCGGCATTTGTTAACCAGCTTCTTCGATACCCATCATCATGTTATAATGCTGTACATGCCCAGTAACTTCAAAAACTTGTTTAAACACTTCTAGATATCTTTCAGCTTGCTCTTGGTCTGGAATTACACTATAATCATCGGGAACACAATGAGAGCCATCATTTACCCAGCATAACAGAGAGCGACATATTTCTTTTTCTTGCAAACTGGGAAATTTTTGCAGAATGTAATCATCATCATATTTCCCCAATACCTTAAAATAAGTTTCATAAACTCTTCGCATTGTATTTTGCAATGTTATAATTGAAATCTTGTCCTTATTCCTTAGCTCATTCCACAAAAGCTCATAAGACCCTTGAATTGGGTTTTCCTGCTCGAAGCATTGAATAGTTGTTCTATTATTATTCTTCCTTAAAATCCAAAACCATGTATCTTTATTCTTACCTGTCCTTCCATCAATAAATGAAACCTCTTTATGAAAATATACATTATGGGTTAATAATATCAACTGAAGGATATTACTTTCTCCTCTTTTTATCTTCTTGATTTCTTCCTTTATCAAGGAACTTACAACAAACAATATTGTACTATCTAGACTGGAAATAGGATCATCTATTACTATTATTCTATCGCTATTAGCTGTCTCTGGCGTTTTTCCTCCCTTAACTAACTGCATAAAATATAGAAATGTAATAAAAGTAATTTCTCCTTCACTTAATGTACTGTTAGCAATTTCACCATTTTCTCGTTTTATTTGATAATAATGTTCTTCAACAGGAACTATCGAAAAACTTGTGTATCCATATGCTGATAATGTCTTGTTAATTTCATCAACGGATGCTTGAACGCTTGTAACATTCTTATTACCTTCTTTGATTTCGTCGTTTAGTACAGAATATTGATAGCGCAAGTTATTTAACCCCTTATCAAGATTGGATATACCAGTCTCGCATCCAGACTTTATTCTCATAAAAGAATCGATTAAATCTTTTTCTTCCTTTATTATATAATTCCAGACATCATCTATTAGCAACTGTTTCTCCTTTGAAAAGTTACTTACAATATCATTATGTGATTTTATTTTATCATTAGCTTGTGTTATTGCCTCATTAAACCATGAAATTAAGTTCTTAGAACTCTGCAAAGTCAAACTACGGCTTGGCTCCTTTAATTTGTTTTCAATAATTTCTTTATTACGTGAAAATACCTGAATTAATGAAGTCCTGTTAGCATCGAAGAGATCTAAATCAAGCATAGTTGGTGATAGTCTTTCTCTTTCAAGAATATTAGCTAATTGATTAGAAATACTTTCTTTTAGTCCCAAATATAAGTTAGAAATTTCCTTTAACGTCCTTGAATCCTGTGTAAAAGTTTCGTCAAAGTATGCTTCAATATCTTCACGAAAACGCTGATCAATCGTCTTCTTCTGACAGAAAGGACAAACTTCAGAATCTTTTTCTAAAAGTAATCTACCATTATTTACCCAGTCGCTAATTCCTAAGCGCTCAATAAGAGGAGCGATAGCAACATCAGCTTTACCTACGATTTTCTTTTCCCAAATCACATTCTCTTCTAATTCTTGTATGTTTCCTACCTCCATTAATAGCGGTATGGGTTGTATAAGAGAGGGCATTTCGCCAAATAATGTTGCCGCACGAGAAACCAAATCATCATATTTGATTCCAGCACCACTCCCTGCTTTTTCGGCAGAAGCTATAACTTTTTGAGCAAAGTTTACTTTACTATTTAAGAAGCCTACGAAGGCTTCCTTAAATAAAGAATTATATTTGTTTTTTATACGCGTCCAACAACTTTCATAAAATTGTTTTTTTACTTCCTCCAGTTCTTGTTTCTTTTTTTCTAGCACATTTCTTTTTTGTATCCCTTGCTGGTTAAGCTCGTGCAGCTTTTTCTTCTTTTGTTCTAATTCTTCTATTTGTTCTTTAGTTGCTTCACCCAAAGTAAAAACTCCAGGGATATTATTCGTTCCAAAATTCTTTTCACGAAAGGCTTTATTATATACAAGAACATCATCCTTATTATCTGATATCCAAACAACAGAGCTATCTACATATTGATCTGGAGAAGCAATAATGTTAGATATGGTAGTTTTGCCACAACCATTTGCTCCGTAAATAAAATTAATCTTTTTGAGATTATCAATTTCCACACCTTCTGTATCAAAGGTTGCTGTATTTTTAATAACAATCTTTTGTATCATCCCATATGTCCATTATTCAACAATACATCCTATCTTCCAGACATAGAAACTCTATCTCTAACGGAAGTGATTAGAATATTATAAAGAATATCAAGTAAATTTTCGTCCAATCCAAAACACTTCATAATAGTAGTATCAAAATTACGTCTGTCAGTACGAGTTACTTCATCAATTACAGAATTAATGGCTCGGTTTTTTAATGGCTGAAATGCTGTGATTATTGCATCTGCATCTTTTTTACTCAATAAGTTAGGATTTAGAATATTAAGCTGCTTAAGGAAGTCAGCATTCAAATCTAAAGCACCTAAATTTCGTGAAGTGCCCCGCATTTCGAGAATTAAGAATGTAATGACAGAATTGAGCAAAGCCGCTATCAGTTCTACATTATAACCTTCTTGTACCTGCATTGCTATCAAACGCTGATCAATTACAAATGGCTCTTTAGAATACGTAAAGAAAAAGCGTTCGTATGGATTAACAGCAGTAATGATATGCGCCTTCTTTGGATTCAAAGAGTACCAATATGGACGATGCCCTGCGCATGCTTCAGGTATCGTCTGAGTTCCATTTTTATTTAGTGCTTTCACAAACTTATTAATCCACGATTTAGTCCCTTTATCCGTTGAATTTATTTTGTCTTGACAGACAAATGCTCTAAAGTTGTAATCTCCATCAAACTCTATTTGTTGTAGCTCCGATGAAGATTTCACATACGGAACTAAATACTTTTCGTTAATGTGTGAAGCCTTTACATTTTCTCCTTTGATAACAAACATTGGATTCCAACCTGTTCGCTCTCCTCTAAACACTTTTACGATGGCTGGATAATATTGGGTTAAACAACTTTCAAAGCTACCAAATAGATTGGTGGAAAGAAAAAACTGTCCCCAATTAGTCTTGCTTTCAAGACTATCTAACAAACATTCCTTAGATGCCAAGCAAACAGATAAACTTCCATCTTTACGTTTATATAGATCATCAAAGAAATTGTCCTTCTCCCACAAATCATTACGTGGGTCATTACAATTATCTATATCACTATAAAAATCTTCAATTTGCTGTATTTGTTCGTTTTTAGATTCTCCCACAAACAATTCGCTCAACTTACGATTGAGCGTGATAAACCTTGTTGGCTCACTGCTTTGTGTCTTGTCCAATACAAAATATATAGTGGACACCAGAGAATCCTTAAACCAGTGTTCTGCATTGCTCTTTACAACATACCGTATATGGAAGTTATCTAATAAGAACTTCTTGAATTGGAATCCATATTCTTTTCCTAACCACGCATTCGATGTTATTGCAGACAAACAACCATCAGGTTTAAGGAATCTATCTGCATTATAAACACAATATGTAAAATAATCAGAACGCTCATTGATTTTGAAAGTATTATCTTTCAAAAATGCCTGTTGCTCACTCTCAAATTGCTCTCTAAAGAAAGCCGACAGCTTTTCATTGGGAATATCCTCCTGCTGTATGAATGGGAAATTGCTTGCTATACCATCAAAAGTTGGTAGAGGTACATCAATATGCTTATTATGGTCATGCGAATCAGGAAAAACTACCTTTTCTCCAACTTCCAAATTAAAGAAATCATTACGCATAACACGAGGGAAGTTGTCTGTAGCCACTACATCTTGCTTATATAAGTTGATAACAGATAAAATTGCAGGGAAATGAGATACATCATTACCCCATATCTGCTTTAGTAGTTCCCCATGCTCCTTTGTACCTAAAGCTCGTAAAATCTCATAAAAAGAATTTAGAAAAGTACCAGTCCCACAAGTAGGGTCGAACAATACGTCCTTATTAGTCTTAACAACAGGGAAAGCCACAAGGTTTGCCAATACCTCATTAGTAAAATATTGACCAAATTTCTGCTTTTCATCATCAGGCACAAGGTTTTCCAATATATGTCCAATAACTTCTGTTGGTAACACCTTGAAATCAAAAGCGGTCAGCACCTCCAATAGAGCATAAATCGCTTTATCGGTCAAATCAGAATATTCTATACTATCTGTAAAATACGGTCTAAAGATAGCTTGATAATCTATCTTCTTTGCTTTGTCAAAATAGCTATTCAATAAATCTTTAGCAGACTCACTTTCATCAAAAGTAATTGGTTCCAACTCTCCACTTAAATTCTCACAAAGAGTCAAATAGAAAATGGTTTTGCCTATCAAGTTGTAGAACGTAAACTTTGCCAACACCTGCTCTGGTATGACATGTTCTCTCTTTCTTGATGAGGATTCTAAAATCTTCAAAGTGGAACTTTCATAAATTTTCCATTTATTAAACTCATCTCTAAACGCACGATTATTACCCTTCTCCTGAATTATCGCCTTTTGAAATTGTGGAATAATAATAGTAGATGCTTCTCGTACTGCAGAAATTATATTTTTAGAAATATCAAGCGCTGGTTTCAAAGCTCCATTGCGGTACAAAGAATCTAAATCATGCAAAATTTCCTCTGTACGTGCTTTCAATAATGGCTCATGCTGTGCAAACTTTATAGGATCGGCTAAGTCTTCACGACTATTGATTGTTGAAACTTTTGGATAAACCTTTAATTTTGACAGGTTGTCAAGTGTATATTCTTCATCGTTGATATGCCAAATTATAGCTTCTGCACCATTCCATGTAACAAAGGAATCAGAATGTAATTTCTGTGCCTTTTCAAGTGCATTCTCCAACATAACAGCATCATCAACAGCAGTATCTGGAAATTTCAATTCCCATCCATTGAATATTACACCAGAAGTCTTATCAACGAAAAGAAGAACATCAGGAAATTTAGTTCTTCCTGATTTCATCTTTACGCCAGTATCATTGGTCGCATCTTGAAAAACTGTAGTTTTTCTATCTATGGCAGACTTTATCCAGCTAATCAACTGCCCTGCCCAATCTCGCTCATTCCTCTTTATATCAAGTTTTGCCATGACTGCTATTTAACTGTTGATGCATATACTTTGTTATCAAATAAACCTTGTATAACAGGCTGTTTTTTTTCATCGTGCTGCCTTGCCGTAATCTCTGCAAGACGATCAGCACATACTTGAATGTAGTCTATTGCTTTGACTTTATGAAGCATTACGTTCTGATTTTTTTCGATTCCGATATACTTTCTATGCTCCATTGCTGCCGCAACTAAGAAGCTGCCACTACCACAAGCATTATCAAGAATAATATCCCCAGGATTAGAGAAAGTTCTTATTAAGTATCGTCCTAACTCAATAGGCTTTTGAGTAGGATGATATACTGGTCCTTCTGACTCTGCCGTTTTAACATACAAAAAGTCTTCTATTGGCAATTCATTATAGTCCATGAACAGAACGTCATTTGGATAACGCATACCATTACTTTGAACATGCCGTGGCTTAAAATCTCCATAACTTCCTGTATATTGATTTTTGCGAATACCCTTATCATAACTCTCTCCCTTTGTCATTTGAGGATTATATGTGGGTTGTTGTTTATAAAACACACAAATATCTTCATGTTTTCGCAAAGGCTGTTTCTTGGCATTTAAGAAATTCGTTGATTTTGATTTTATCCAAACTATTTTATATTTGAACCAATCCTCGTTGCTTAAAATCAGTTTTGCAGTAAAAAGACCTTGTGCTGTCAGGACAATAGCACCATTATCTTTTATTATACGCATATACTGTTGCCAAAGCTTATTTAAGTCAATGACAGAATCCCACTTATTTTGTGTTGTCCCATAAGGTAAATCGCACAAAATCATATCAATAGATTTGTCTGGAATATTTGGCATGACTTTCAGACAGTCATCTTCAATAACTTTATTAACAAAATCTTGAATATTATTTTCCATATTCGCGTATATTTTCTGCAACCATATTAATTACTCCATCAGCACAATCTTCTTCTGCTAAAACGTCATAGACTTTATCTGCGAGCCATAATTGCAAAAGTTCCTTTTCGTTTGCGCCAAGTAACTTTGCCAATAAAATGACTTGTTCTCTTTTGGCTTTTCTTTCCCCCCTTTCAATACGGCTATACATAGGGGTGTCTATCTCCAATGCAGAAGCCAACTGCCTTTGAAGCAATCGTTTCCCTTCCCTTAACTCTTTTAATTTATCAGCAAACAACATATTTGTCAACAATTGATTTGTCTTTATTTGGCAAATATAATACTTCTATTTGAAATAAACAAATTATTCTCACTTTTTTACTCATCATTATACTGTAATATAAAGAATGCCCCAAGATTCAATTTAACTGCAATAAACATAAATAGCCACTCTCTATGAGTGTAAAAGAGTAACATCCAACTTCAAAAAATAGAATTAGATATTACTCCTTTAATATGCGAAAATCATAAAATTTACATTCTTCTCCCCCTTGAAGTCCTCTGTAACCTTTCGATAGCTTCCCTTTGCTTCCTGTCAAGATACCATTGGTTACGCCTATTCTTTATCATATCATCAACAGATACGCCATTGATAAACAAATCACGATAGCCTTGCTTCACAGTCTTGGAAGAGAATACTGCATTATCGAGCTCAAACGGAACTTTCTCACCCATAGGTCTGAACTTTCCAGAACATAAAACACTTTTTCCACCCAATAACTGTTTGACAACCTCATCACTGATCCGATAGGAACATGAACACCTATTGGCAAAAGCCACATTGATGCAGATTCCAGGATACCATTTCTCTATATCTCGCCTAAATTGTTCCAATTCCTTTTCTGCTGATTCCACATTGCCTCTCTCCGTTTCAATCACAGCTTCACGTTCACGGATGGTATTCTTAAGCGTAGTGATTACCCTGTCTTTTTCGAAGAGCTGTTTGTTAAGGTCTGCTATAACCTGTTGGTCTTTGCTTGTGAAAAGAGAACCAATGGCACGAGCCACATTAGAACTCGCATTGCTAATGTCCTTTTTCAGGGTGGTCTGCTTCAGTTCTGATTTTGCCTTTGACAAATCTTCTGCTACTTTCTCCTTTTGCTCTGCCAAAAGAGAAATATCCTCTTTAAGATTTTCAGCCTTTCGGTATTGCTCGGTGTAATACTCACGAGTAGAGATGTGTCTTGCTTCCGAACCATCAATGCCACGCTCCAAACCAAAAGGCTGCATGGCATTGGCATACGATGTCTGGTAATTCTTCAACTTGGCTTGTGTCATCAAATCATCTGCACACAGTCGTGCGCCCTCTGCTTTCTTGCGATAATGCTTCTTCACGTTTTCCTCCGACTTCTTCTTTCTTCGAGTAGCCGTTACAATGGGAACGATGGTAGCATGGATATGCGGAGTTTTTTCATCTAAGTGCAAAACGGCTGAAACAAGATTTTCCTTGCCAAAGGTTTCCTGCATCCATTCTACCGATTGCTCACACCAATTATCAAGTCTGCCTTCCTGCTCAATTCTCTCCATTGCTTCAGGACTTGCAGAGAGCATCACACGGATGGCATGAACTTGATTCTTTCCCACCTTCCGTTTGAGGTTGGCATTCTTGATTCTGTGCTCGATGGCTGCCGACCTTGATTTCACACTTTCGGGAAAAGCAATCAACTCTCGGTCGAGGTGTATGCGACTTTCATCCACGTTAGCAGCAATGAAAGTCCGTTCGATATGGGCAGACATCTTGGCATCTGCCCCCTTTGCTTTCTCCAGATGGAGAACTACAAAATTTGCCATATCATAAAAATTTTTTAGTTCGTTGTAGAGGTACTTACATCATCAACTTTACAAGATGATGTAAGCACCGATTATTAAAACTGGAAGTCCAGAGGGGTGTAACGCCCTTGGCTCATTGGGAATTTTTAGCATTACTTGTAATGCGGCTCGAAAAATTCCCTAATGAGCTATGGCATTTTATTGCCATAAAAACTCCGTAGGCAAGAGGGAAAAAGACTATGGTTTTATAACCCTCTTCGTAAATTCCTAACAGGCTTCTGCGGGAGCGTGTTCTGACGGCAAAGGAACTCGTTGAGATCCTTGCAGCCAGCATAAAGCCTTGACGAGTCGGTGACATGAATTTTAAGATCGGTAAGCAACGCTTGGTATACTTTCCGTCCTGCTTCGTCATTATCCAAAAAGCATTGAACATGCTCATAGTGTGATAATGGCTCTAATGCCTTGTGAACATTCGATACGGAATTGAGTACCAAATAATCTTGCCGTTTCAGTCCGTCATTCTCTTTTCTTCGGAGCGTCATAAATGACAGAAAGTCCATGAAGCCCTCAAAAACAAAACATACTTTCTTCGGCTCCTCTGCATAGAAATGGCTGATGTCTTTTGGGGCAATGCAGCCTTTGAAGAACGGATTGCGTATTTCGTAGCCACCTGCGATATTGGGGAAACCAATACCAAAGTAATGTTTGCCCCTTGTATCAAAGTGCAGCTCCTTACATATGGTTCTTGCCGTTTCAACATCAATACACCTTTCTCCAAGATATTTGATTAGGGCTGGATGAATGAGAGGAAGCACTTGAAGATGCTCAAAGGAGTTCTGCGGTGTGATTGGCTTGGCTGTGGGCAGACTGACTGATACACTGCTTGGTGCATTACGCTCAATCTGACGAATGAGATAAGATACATCAGAGGAATTGTAGAGCAACTCTGCAAGGGTGATGATATTGCCACCCCTGCCAATACCGAAATCGTACCATTGATTGATTTCTGTATTTACTTTAAACGATGCGTGCTTCTCTTCTCTTAGTGGCGAGAGATACATGAGGTTTACGCCATATTGTTTTACAGGCTTACAGCCTATTGCAGCAAGAAAGTCATGCAACTTGATTTGCTTGATATCGTTGATATTCATAATTGTACGGTTTTGAAGAGTTGATAATTTTGATGAATTGATGAATGAGGATTTATCTGTGTGTTTATCAGATAGTTAACCTCTCATCATGTTTTCACCAAATTACTCGTCAAATAGATAATGCTGGCGAAAAGAAAAAATATCCTTTTCTTTTTTCATCAGCAAAATATCCATGATGAGCAAATGATGAAAGTATAAGTTGCTTGTATTATGTGCTTTATACTGATTATTCATCATTTCATCAAAATAATAGATATAAACTTGTTTAGAAATTCAATAGTCGTTCTTTGGTGATTGTATAAAATCTGCCAGTCCTTCGTATGGGCGAATAATACAAGGGAGTGTTGTAACTTAACTGATATGTTGTATAAGTCAGTGTATTGGACACAGGTGTGAGTTTCCAGATGTCCTGCACTATCCTCCTTATCTGTCCTTTGTCGTACTTGCATTGCGTGTTACTCAAAAGTGGCATCATGTCATTGATACAGAAAGAGACTTCCTCAACGTTATTCATTTCCATGATGTCAAGACACAGTTCTGACATTTCAAGTTCCAACTTGTTTCGGTTACTGCGGATGATGCGCTGCAAAGCTGGCGTAAAGGTCAGCTTGGGCGCAAACCACATACGGCTTTCCTTGTGGGTGGACAGCGTTCGGTGCTGCAGGAAATAGAGAAAGGCAGGAATTTCGGCTTTCAGCTTTTGCAGAAAGTCGGTGTCATCGCTTTTAAGACGTTCTATCTTTCTTACCCAATATCGGGTTTCTCCCATATCTATGATGACTGGGAGCAACTCGTTGTTGGAACACAGCACGAACTTGGCAAAGAAGGAGATTTCGTCTCGGTCTTTGCCTTTTGCTTCCACCTTATAGGAAAGCGTTGTGCTGAGATTCTTCAATCGTTCACTGTCTTCCTTGCGATTGAGCAATACCTCGTCCACCACAATAAGCAGTTTACCTGCCCAATCCGCATTGAACTGACTGCGGAAGTCTTCGTTGGTGTTGAAAGTTACGTTGTTCTGGAATACGGCTTTGAGGAAATTGAGGAACGTACTCTTACCTGTATTGCGTTCTTCTGACACCATCAGTAGGATGGGGAGTTTTTGCACTGGTTGGAGATAGAGTAACTGCAAGTAGTCCATACCTAACTCGTATTGTTCCCCGAAGATGTGTCTTACCAGGGAGTCAATATGCAGAAACTCTCCTTCTTTTGGCTGGTGTCCTATCGGCTCATAGAGATTCAGGAATTTATCAATCACAGGCTGATAATCCACATGATTAGGGACTGTGCAGAAACCATCGTACTTCGGGACTGTGGCAATGAAATCCTTGCCATAGTCCTGCCGTAGCGTCTCATTGTTCCACACGATACGCTTCTTGACAAAACCGCCATTGATGCGTGGTTGGTTTACAATCTTGTATAAGGTTGTGCCAACACGGATAAAATCTTCCTGTACCATGATATTAGATGTTTGAAGTGTGGTTTCCTAAAATCTTTTGCACGTCAGACATTTTATATCTGACTTTGTTACCAACCTTTATTGGCTTCAGGTAGTTCTTTTTACCCCAATGCCATAAGGTTGCATCACAGACACCACAAAGTTGTTTTACCTCTTCCTTTGAAAGAAAGCGTTCTTTACGTGCTTCTTCGACAATAGTAGTTAGCTCGTCTTTGGCACGGTTAATGAGGTCGTTCGAAAATGCCAACAAATCCTCACCAGAAACCTCTAATCGCACATGTGCGTTAGAGCCTTGAATGATAGACAAAATATCCGTCATAATTTTTAGACTCCACCTGCTTGTTTGACTTTCTGTTGTCGGTGGGTTAATAAACAAAAAGTCGCCACCTCATTTGAGATGACGACCGCAAAATTATATCGTGAAATGATTGCTTTTCAATGATTTACCAAACGCTTAATTCATATAAAGATTAAGCGAATTAAACGAACTTTTATTCTGATAAAAAGGCTTTGATTTCATCTATCGAAGTACGATCTTCTCCTCTGTCCATTAACCTTATTCCAGTCTTTCCTATGCTCTCGGAAAGTTCCTTGTAGGCATTCTGAACACCTCGAAGTCCTATTAGACGAACATTGAAATAGTCTGACAATGCTCTGTAGAACGGTGCAATATCACATTCTTCGAGTAAGCAATCCTCTTCCAAAGCAATTTTAAGATAAACAATGTCTTTCTCCTTTGGCTTGGTTAATATCCGAGTTCTTATTTTTGAAATCAACTCTTTCTTTTCTACAGGCTTTAGAAGCTCTTCTAAGGTTCTCTCATCTTTAGGTCTGCCACGCCTTTTACTACTTACGGCTGGTTTATCAATGATGGAGGCTCCCTCTTCTAAAGCAGATTCGATAAGTTCATCGGAGTCTATAGCTTTTTGGTATTGTTGAAACTCTTTCCAGTCTTCCTTTGTTCTTTCCCCCGATGATACACTTCTGCGAATAATGTATTTTATCATCAACGAAAGCATCCATTTGTGCAGTCGGTTGGTCTTGCTGTTTTGAATAAGGCTCTCACCATGTTCTACCATACATTCATAACTACGACCAAAATATAACCATGCAAGCATTGCTGGAACTATTGATTTCCTGTCAGTATTATGAAATTCATGTATCAAGCGTTCTGCAAGGTCTGAATTAGTTAGCATATTTTCCAAAGAGGAAAATTCCTTTAATGTATCGTTGAACATTCTTTTCTTGACCTCGTCTTTATATTTCGGTACAATCTTTACAACCAGCATAAAGACTTTTTGGAAACCTGCACTATCTTTACGGTTCATTTCCTCAACAAATGAGCCATATTCTTGCGGATGCGTATCAAGCCATTCTTTTATAAGTCGCTTAAAATCTTCAAAACTTTCTTTCATTGTTGGATTTAGTCTAAAAGTTTTACCAAGTCTTTCTTCATTTCTTCGTCAATATCTCTATAACGCCTAAATGCTTTACTTCCCTCCTTGTGTCCTGATAGCACAGAAACCAGATTGGGGTCTTTTACTTTTTTATAGATATTGCCAATGAATGTTCGTCTTGCCAAATGGCTACTTGCTACCTCATATATCGGTCGCTTCACCTCATCATGTGTCAAAGGATCTAAGATTGTTACAATCCTATCTACACCTGCTTCTTGAAAAATGCGTTTGATAGCCACATTATACTTTTGTTCTGATATAAATGGAAACAACTTTGCACCCCCATAGTCCTTATAGCGAGCTAATATTGTCTTTGCTTTGCTATTCAAGGGTACTCTAACAGTTACAGGATTACCCTCTCTGGTCTTTTTAGGGATATATTCTATAGCCTCATTGACTATGTTTCTTTTGGTCAGCCGATATAAATCGCTAACTCTACAACCTATCAAAGTTTGAAAAATAAAAATATCTCGTTGAATTGCAAGCTGTGGGTGTTCAGATAAGTCTGCATCAAATATTTGGTCACGCTCATCTAAGGTAATATAATAAGGTGTCCCATAGGTACATTCGTCTAATGGAAATTCATCAAATGGGCGATTGGTTGTGATTTTCTTATCGTAACACCATATAAAGAATGTCCTGATACGAGAAAACCTATCTATCAAAGTATTCTTGCCTCTTGGTAAAGGTATCCGTTTTTCAGGAAAAGCCTCATACAACTTAGGATATTTCTCATAGTAGATATGTTCATTTTCAAAGAAATCCCACATATCTCTCAAAGTATCAGCTGTTACATCATCAACATCAAGAATGAAGTCACGACGACCACGTTTGACGGTTCTGACATACATTTCATATCGAGCCAAAGAACGCTGAATAACTTTAAAGTTTTTCACACGTACTGCAGATAATTTGTGTTCAACAAGAAATTTAGCAAAGAGTTCCAAAAGTTTAGGCTTATTTTCCAACATCAACTCTTCCTCAGTCTTATATCGATTGGGGTGATGATATTTGTCGATAATCATTGCCAACCATTCATTATCAGCTTCTGCCGTATATTGCTCGGTAATCATTGACACAATATCTTGTACGCTTTGTGTCAAATGCAATTTATTCTCTTCAGAAACCAGCGCAACACGATCTTTGTAACCCTGCTTTTCACTACTCCAATGATTCGGATTGATAACAAGTTCACTTGCAGCCTTAATATCTTTCTTACCATCACGCAAGCGAAAATAGATTGTTGCCATACTATCTGTATCGTTCTTTTTTGCCGTCTTACGAATGAATGCTGTAACTTTCATAATTAATGCTTTTAGTTCTGCTGCAAAGATAATAAATTGTTCCCAAATTGTTCCCAATCATCCTAAATTTATTTTTATCTTTTTCAATCAGAATAAACATAATATTCTTTTATTACGTTGATTATAAGATAATTATGTTTAACTATTGAGTTTAATAGGATTAATTAAAATATTCCAATATTTAATATTTCAAATGCGGGTCTGGGTACTGAAACGGAGAAAGTAGGAATACTCTCTCCGTTTTTCTTTTCTACTCCTCGCAACTCGTTGGTTTGGGATATACTAAGTGAACCATAAATAATGATTTATCGGTGAGATCTGCCGGGCTTACAGCCCTAAGACAACGTCGCTATTTGGGCGGTTCGCGAACCGCCCCTACGAGGCCGTTATATTTGCCGATCATTGTTTTATACCCATCGAAAAATTTGTATATTTTAGTGTGTACTTTCCGTTGATAAACAGGATTTCCCATGGGTGAATAGATTTCAATGTCTCTTTGAGAGCTATTACCAAAGGATGATTGCCATCCTCTATTGTTTTTCGCATAGGACGTAGGGAAATGGAATATATTTCGCAATCTTTCAAATGTCCGTCATCGGTCATTTGAATATTTTTTATTGCAAAAATTATTTGCTGACCTTTATATTCAGGGAAACGCTCCCATGGAAACCTGCGAATAATTTCATCTTGTACATCCTTCATATTCAGTCCGGGCTTTTTATAGTTATGGAAAGTAGCCGTTTCCACTACTTTTCCATTGGTAATGTGTAGTATTCGCTCTGTTGCCATGTTACGGTCGAATCCCGAGTGTACATATCTTACTAAATCACCTTTTCCGGCTCGAAATTCACCGCTTAGCCAACGTGCTTGGATTTTTCCATTCTCATAATAGGAGGTAAAGGGCATTTGTAATGCTTCCGTATTGTATATCAATGTGGAATCTTCCTGGCCTGTCTTATCATATACATATACTTCTATGTGCTGCAGACAAAGATAATCGTCCTGTATTTCCCAAAAGGCTGTATATCCTTCCCAATTACCTGTTGAGACAATATGATTATCAGGAATAAAAGCCATCAAATGCTTATACAAAGCGGAATCCATATTTATCGGTTTAGCCATTAAAACCCAACTCTCTCCATCGAATGAGATAATATCTCCCGATAGCCCTGTTGCCTTGGCTTGTAAAAAGACGCACAGGGACAAGATAGCGATGAAATAATTTTTAATGCGCATAAGTCCTCCTTTTTAATAGTGTGTATTATCTTCAGTAGTTTGAGGACGCAATTTGCGACCTCAAACTTTCAAACTCTTCCTTCGTTAGTTCGAACATGAAATCGCTGGGGAAACGTTTGAGGTTTCTTCTTACGGCTTCTTTTAGTCGTTTGGTTTCACTTCCATAAAGTTCAGCCAAATCAAAGTCGAGCATCACCTTTTGACCTCTGACTTCATATATTTTATTCTGAATAACCTGTAATTCCATAATTTGATTCAAAGTTCATATTCTGGTACTTTGTACAAAAGTACTATTTTCGATTAAAAGGTAAAATAACCGGTTCTTTTATAATAGAGAATACACCGTATTGTGTGTCGATCTTTTTCCCGTTTAAAAGAAATTCCCGATTGAAAACAGGTTCTTTTTTCGACTTCCAGGTCAGCTTGCTTGAAAAGTTGATCACATCCTTAGTTCCGTCATTCCAGTCGATTACTACTTCTTCATGGTCAAAAGTATCATCGCCATTAAACTCCCCGAATGTTAGGATATACTGTCCGTTTTCAGCTTTTACCGTTTGCAAACCACCAAAGTGGGCCATATAAGCTTTCGTAGGATTTATGACAGAATCTTTTTCATAGGTAACGCCTTTATATATGGCTTTTATGCCGGAGTTGGCGATAGATCCGGGTGTTTCAGGATTCAACAGGTCATTACCCTGAGCATCTTGTACGGCTATCTGAAGGATAATCGGGTAAAAATCCCATATTAAATATTCGTCTTCATCGTCACTGCAAGCGGTGAAACAGGTTGCTGATAAAAACAGCAGCAACATTCCGTATAAATATCTTGCTTTCATATCTGATTAGATTTATTTTTGATGATTCGATGATTTACAAAGGTAACATAAATAAATTATTATTGAGTGTTGGATCGTAAAAAGAATACTTTTAATGGGATGTGTGTCCTGAAAATATTACTTTTATGCGCTGAAACAGTCTATTAAGATTGATTTTCTCAAGAATTATGGATAAACAAAAAGTAGCTTTAGTTCTTTCGACCGGTGGGGCACGTGGAATAGCCCATATCGGTGTGATTGAAGAATTGGAGAGGCAGGGGTATGAAATATCGTCGATAGCCGGATGTTCGATGGGGGCTTTGATCGGGGCGGCTTATGCTACGGGTAATTTGCAGAAGTGCAAGGAGGCTTTGTGCGGGCTCGATTTGCGCCGGATATGGAAGCTGTTGGATATTAGTTTCTCTAAGAAAGGCTTTCTGAAGGGGGATAAGATATTGAAAGAGCTGGAAGGGATTATGCCGGATTTGAATATCGAAGAGTTACCGCTCCCTTATACGGCTGTTGCGACAAATCTCCTGACTGACGGGGAAGTTGTCTTTGAACAAGGCAGCCTCTACGAAGCTGTCCGGGCATCCATTTCGTTGCCTTTTGTCTTTAAGCCTGTTGAAAAAGAGGGCATGCTCCTGGTGGACGGCGGAATCAGTAACCCTTTGCCTTTGTCGCGGGTGAAACGTACGGAAGGCGATTTGTTGGTGGCTGTCATTGCAGGAGCTCCCGAAGAACGTGTGTCCGGCAATCCCAGGCAGCTTAAAAACAATAAGTATTCTCTTTTGATCGAATCCATGACCACCCTTGTGCAGCGGCTGATCCAGTGCTCCGTGTCCGCTTGCCGACCGGATATCGTCATACGTGTGCCGGGCAGGAAATACAGCCTGTTGCAATTCAATAAAGCGGCGGGGATGATAGAGGAAGGTGCGGAAGCTACCAGAAGAGCTTTACAAGAAACAGAAGAATAGAAACACTAAATAAATATCTAATATCATGATGATGCAGAGTCAGAATCCGGCCGTTCGCCAATCGGGACATATCGTTTGGCTCGATGTCGTACGTTTTGTCGCTATGTTTACCGTGGTTTGTTGCCATTGCGCGGACCCGTTTAACTTCTATCCGGGCGAGCCGCCTGCCAATATCGAACAGATTAAATTCTGGGGAGCAGCCTATGGGGCTTTTCTCCGCCCTTGCGTGCCCCTGTTTGTGATGATTACGGGGGCTTTGCTGTTGCCGGTTCGTGGCGATACGTCGGTTTTCTACAAGAAAAGAATCAGCCGTGTTTTCTGGCCCTTCCTGATCTGGTCGGTTCTTTATAATCTTTTTCCCTGGATAACGGGATTGCTCGGCTTGTCTCCGGATGTGATCCTAAACTTTTTCCCTTATTCGGGCGAGGAGGTCACCCGGCAGTCGTTGGCTGTTTCCTTGAAATACATTGCTGAGATTCCGGAGAATTTCTCAATTGTGGATGTGCATATGTGGTATATCTATTTGCTGATAGGTCTCTATCTTTATATGCCTATCTTCTCTGCCTGGGTGGAGAAAGCTTCTGAACGGGCCAAGCTGTGGTTCCTGATTGCCTGGGGCGTGACGACGTTACTGCCTTACTACTATCAGTTTGTTTCGCCTTATATCTGGGGCGGTTGTTCCTGGAACTCCTTCAATATGTTGTATTATTTTGCCGGCTTCAACGGGTATCTGCTGTTGGGGCATTATCTGCGTAATCGTGATTGGGAGTTGGGCCGGATTTTAGCATTTGGAATCCCGATGTTCCTGGTTGGCTATGCCGTGACCTTCTTCGGCTTCCGGTATGTTACGGCATTGCCGGAATACAGCGAAGAGTTGCTGGAACTGTTCTTCACGTATTGTTCCCTGAATGTCGTGATGATGACCCTGCCGCTTTTCCTGTTGGCGAAGAAGGTGAAAGTGCGCTCTGAAAAGATGAAAAGTTTGTTGGCAAACCTGACAGTTTGCGGGTTCGGCATCTATATGATACATTACTTCTTCACCGGTCCGGGCGTTGTGCTGATGCGTGCTTTGGATGTGCCGGTCGCTTTGCAGATACCGGCGGCGGCAGTTGTCGCGTTCTGCGTTTCATGGCTGATTGTGTATGCGATTAACCGTTTGATGGGCAAAAAAGCCCGTTATATTGTCGGGTAATAAGTCAATTCTTACTAATTTATGCGCTAAAGTTTTATTGTTGGGAATAAATCAATACCTTTGCGGCCATTATTTACTTTGATTTTCATAGGTTTTATATGATTGATCTTAGGTGAAAATGATGACATGAATTTGTTAGATCGTTATAAAAGTAGTTTTTTGTTAACCTGCTTAATGGTATTGGCATCGTTAACATCTGCCTTTGCTTCTCCCGCGACAAAGCAACCTGATTATGTTCTCATCATAAATTCTTATACGGAATCTACTCCCTGGAGCCGGGTTTTTACAACCCCTATCTATGAGCGTATGATTACGGATAATGACAGTATCAATGCTTATACAGAGCATATGGATGTGATGCTGATGAAAACAGAGGAGGATGTAAATGCCTTTATCGATGAACTATCAGAAAAATACAGGGAGAAACCTCCTGTTATGGTTGTCCTTTTAGGGAATAGTTCGTATGTCTTGCTGCGGGATGAACTGGCGCGGCGTTGGGGAGATGAAATACCGCTTCTGTTCTGCGTCGAAAAAGATTATATCTGTCCGAGCAGTTATTATCTGTCGAAGCAGGCTTGTCCGGTTGATGAGAGGATACAACTTGGAGATATTGTCAAAAGCCGTAAGAACCTGACTGTCGTATATGTTCCGGAATATATTAGTGAGACGATTTCTTTAATGAAACGGTGTCTTCCGGATATGAACCGTCTGTTGTTTCTTGTAGATAAACAATATATCAGCGCCCAGAACCAGAGCACATTGGAGAACGTGATGCAGACGTTCCCGGAAGTGAAGTTGGAAGCACTGACTGCCGGAGAAATGCAGACAGATGAGTTGATCGATGTTCTGCAGAACTCGGGACCCAATACCGGGATTCTCTATTATTCATGGACATTGATGAAGACGCGGGGAAGAAATACAATGTTGAGTTCCGACACCTACCGGATGCTGAGTTCTTGTACCAATCTTCCGATATTTACATTGGACGATATGGATATTGTGAAAAATGGCATGATTGGCGGTTACTATTATCCGAAAGCCAAGATATCATCCCTTTTGTTCAAGACAATAGACGAACTGCTAAAAGGTAAAATATATGATGCGGTCATCATGCCGGACGGTCCTTATCCGGTATTGAATTACCCGGTTTTGGAGAGGTTGGATATCCCATTGGAGGCTTGCCCGGCCGATACGGTTTTTTATATGAAGCCTCCTACGTTTTGGGAGCAATACGGTACATACGTTTACGCAGGTGGAACTGTATTAATCTTTCTGTTGCTGATTCTTATTTTTAGGATTCTAAGTTTGAGCGCAAAACGGGAATTTCAGGAAAAGGAACTGAAACTGATGAGCAGCTATAGCCGTCTGGTTAAGAATATGCCGATTTGCTATATGAAGCAGCGTGTGATATTTGGTCCTGACGGAACTCCTGTCGACTATATAATAAAGGATATAAATCCGGAGTTTGAAATGCGATTGGGAACGAATGCGCTTTTTGTCGGAAAGAAAGGTTCTGAGTTACCAAACCAGCAGTTCGGGCAGTATCTGAATGTGTGCAATCTGGTCCTGGGGCAAAATAAGAAAGTGAGTACGCAGTATTATATCGAGTCGGCAGACCGTTATTTCAGCGTGATGATTATTTCAGCCAGCGAACAGGATTGTGTGGATCTTTTCATGGTCGATACAAGCGAGCTTTTCAAGGCACAGCAATTGTTGCGCACTGTCAATAAGAAATTGTCGATGTCCCTGGATGTCGCAAACGTTATTCCCTGGAAATGGGATTTAGAGAGAAAAACAATCCTTTGCGATGTAAGCCGGGAAGCCAATTTAAGCGCTTCCGACTTGTTTGATGAAAATCAATTGAGCGTACCGGAGGCTGATTATTTCTCTAAAATATTCAAGAGCGACCGGAAGAAAGTGAGAGAGGCTTATCAGTCACTGATAGCCGGAACTATTGATAAGGTAAGAGAAGAGTACCGTGTTTATAACCCTGAAAAAGGCGTGCATGGCTTCGATTGGGTGGAAGCGCGTGCGACCATAGATAAGAGGGATGAAGAGGGGCATCCTCTCTCGCTGATCGGTTCTTCCCTGATTATAACCGATCGTAAAGCCATAGAGCGGGAATTGATCGATGCAAAGAACAAAGCGGAAGAATCTAACCGCCTGAAATCGGCATTCCTGGCTAATATGAGCCATGAAATTCGTACTCCGCTAAATGCTATTGTCGGTTTCTCCAATGTCTTGGCGACAACGGATGAACAGGACGAAAAAGAAGAATATATAAGTATTATTGAGAATAATAATGCGCTTCTTCTCCAGTTGATAAGCGATATTCTGGACCTTTCGAAGATTGAAGCCGGAACATTGGAGTTTGTCTATTCGGATGTCGATATCAACAATCTGTTGTATGAATTTGAACGGATGATGCAGCCTCGTGCGGCGAAAGATGTGAAAGTGCAGTTTGAGCAACGGGCCGAAGAATGTTATGTCTCTGTTCCAAAGAATCGTTTGATGCAGGTTTTGACCAACCTGACGACCAATGCGATTAAGTTTACGACGGAAGGTAGTATCCGCTTTGGCTATACCCGGGAACGTGATAATTTATTGCGATTCTATGTGACGGATACCGGTTGTGGGATTGCAGAAGATATGCAGGCAAAGATATTCGAGCGTTTTGTCAAATTGAACGCTTTTGCCCAGGGGACAGGTCTTGGCCTCTCTATCTGCCAGATGATTATCAACCATCTGGGTGGCGAACTCGGAGTGGAATCGAAAGAAGGAAAAGGGACGACATTCTGGTTTACCTTCCCCTGTTCTGCTGCCAATAAGCCGGAGAAGCATCAACATCAGTTCGAGAAGAAAAAGGTTGAGAAAGACCGGTTAACCGTTTTGATTGCCGAGGATAATGTCGGTAACTTTAAATTATTCGAGTCGATCCTGAAACATGAATATACTCTGCTTCATGCATGGAACGGGAAGGAAGCGGTCGAACTGTTTAAAGAATTCGGACCCCATATTATCCTGATGGACATCAATATGCCGGAAATGAATGGCTATGAGGCAACAGCCGAAATTCGTAAGATATCGGCAGATGTACCTATCATTGCTGTGACGGCCTATGCTTTCGCTTCGGACGAGCAACGGATTATGAATTGTGGCTTCGATGCTTACACCTCAAAGCCGCTTAATGCACCGGCATTGAAACGGCAGATGGGAGATTTGTTGAGCAAACGGCTGTTTTTTGTTTAGAGAGGACTTCATTTACAAAGACTTTGAGCCATTGATATGAAAAAAATACTGTACTTTTGCAGATGCGAGTTATAACAGTATAATGGTAAAGTCAAGCAATAAATCTACAATAAGCGGGTTAATAATATCTTTCCTTGTTTTCGTTCTTTTCTTTTTCCACATACAGGCGGGTATGGCGGAAGTGAATAGTTCGAAGATACTGGTCATTAGTTCTTATTCTCCAATTAAAGAAGAAGGGAACCGGGTGATTTCGTCTTTTATCACTCAACTGAGAACAGATGCAAGGGTGAAAATATCCGTCGAATATATGGACTCCGAATCGTCTTCATCCTTTGAAGATTGGTCTGAATGGATGCGCCAGTTGTTCGATGCATATAAGACACGGCCCAAGGTCGTGGTTTTGATGGGGAATGAGGCTTGGTCGGTTTATCGGGTTACTTGCCCTGATGACTGGCATGATACGCCTGTTGTTTTGGGATGCGTGAAAGGTTCGTTTATCGACTATGAATGCCTGAATGCCCTGGATCTGCTCACTGTCAGGGAAATGCAGCAGATGGAGGAGTCTTTTGGTGGTTTTAAGGTGACGGGATATGCTTATAAAGATTATTTGTCCGAAAACTTCAGGTTGATAAAAAGGCTTCAGCCACAAGTGGAACACATCGCTTTCTGTTATGATAACCGTTATAATCTGTCCTTTTTCGAAAACTACCTGAAAACCCTTTGCGAGCAGACCGATTCACTCGGTTTTTGTTATCTGGATGGCAATAAGCTGTCCACGACACAATTGCTCGATTCGATCTCCCGGATGGATGATACGTACGCATTGCTGACGGCGGGCTGGTACACGGATGCGCTCCAGTATCCCCATGCCCATTCAAAGCTCCATAATGAATTGCCGCATTATACTTCGATACCGCTTTTCCAAGCCCTGGATCAGGGAAAAGCAAACATGAATTATATCGGTGGTTACTACATCTCAGGGGAGGAAATGGGGAAAGATCTCGCTACTCTTACCAGTAGTGTCCTGACCAAAGGGATCGAGAACAGTCCCGTTTTCCAGTACACCCCTTCCCAACCCCGTTATTATATTAATTATCCGACTTTTGTGGCGGCAGGACTTGATTTATCTCTGTTGCCGGAAGGTACGGTGTTCTACAATAAGGCCCCTTCTTTGTGGGAGGAGCATTCGTTGGAAGTCGTGCTCCTCATTTGCCTGATTATCCTGATGATCGTTATTTTCATTGGAGTCCTGCTATATCGGAAGCGAAAGGAAGATGCCTACAGGACCGCTAATGCCAGGATGCTCGAACTTTTAAGCCGGATGCCGGATATGGCGACTATTTATGACTCGGAACTGAATATTCTGGATATTATCAATCCGCAGGAGCATGTGCTGCACGGGGGCAATGACAAAAGCATGATCGGGCGTAACTTGTTGGATGTAGGCGAAGAGTATAAGGCGTTCGATGATATGATGGATTGCCTTATCAGTAATCTGAGGGCTACGATAAAGACCGGCGAGGTGAGGGTCTTTAATTATAAATATGCAAAGGGAGATGTAATCTATTACACCAAAGCGCGTGTCGTTCCTTTCGGAAAAGATTCCATCATTTGCTTTTCGCATGATGTCACCCCTCATGTCGTTGCTGAAAAGGAAATATTACAGTTGAAGACGTTCCTGCAATCGATTATGGATAACCTGCCTGTCGGCCTGTTCATTAAGGATGTCGATGACCAGTTCCGCTATCTGTTTTACAATAACAAAGTCTCCGAATTTTATGAGGAAGACTTCGGTGTCATGTTAGGCAAGAACGATTTTGAGGTAAATGATCCGGAAGCGGAACGGTTCAGGGAGGAAGACCTGAAAGTGTTGGAAAGTGCTGAACCGATCACGTTTGACCGGATATTCTATGATCCTGAAACCGGAGCTCCTAAACGTTGGGGAGTTACCACAAAGACGCGGCTCGAAGACCAGGAGGGCAAGTTGTATATTGTCGCAACGACAGTCGATACAACGGAAATCCGTAAGAATGAACAGGAACTGAAAGAAAACAAGTTGAAGCTTGAGTTTACACTGGAGGCGGCACAGATCATATCGTGGGAATATAACGTAGATGCCCGGACTTTCTATTCCCCGAATTCTACTGTTTTTGAAGAAACGATCATCCCGTTGGACGATTACCTCTCTTTTGTCTTTCCGGAAGATACCACTCTGTTGAGTGCAGGACTGGAAGACCTGGCCAGTGGGAAAACACAGGTGATGGATATCCAGATCCGCCTTATTACGCCGGCTTTGGGAGAACGTTGGTTTGAAATGCATGCCGTACCGTACGGGCAGGAGGAAGATGGAAGGATCAGTAAACTGATCGGTCTGCGTACGGATATTACAGACCAGAAAATGACGAACGAACTGATCCGCTTGCGTGATAAGGCCGAGGAGGCTAATCGCCTGAAGAGTGCGTTCCTGGCCAATATGAGCCATGAGATACGGACACCGCTCAACGCAATTGTCGGGTTTTCCAACCTGATAGTGACGACTGACGATAAGGAGGAGATAGGCGAGTACGTCAAGATCGTGGAGACAAACAACGAACTCCTGCTCCAATTAATCAGCGATATTCTTGACCTTTCGAAGATCGAAGCCGGGCAATTGGATTTCAATTATACGGATGTCGACCTGTCGGACGTTTTCAATAATCTGTATCAAGTCTATAAATGCCGGGTAAAAGACAGTGTCGAACTACTTTGCCGGCAACCTTCCCCGGGTTATGTGATTCATTCGGAAAAGAACCGTTTGACACAGGTCGTGTCCAATTTCTTGAGCAATGCCTGCAAATATACCTCTAAAGGCTCTATCATCATGGGATATGAGCTGCAGGGCGACAGGCTTCGTTTTTATGTGACGGATACGGGAAAAGGAATTTCCGGGGAAAATATGCCACATGTGTTTGAACGATTTGCTAAATTTGACAGCTTTGTACAGGGAACGGGACTGGGGCTTTCCATTTGTGAGTCGATTGTTCAATCTCTGGGCGGCGAAATCGGTGCTGAATCGGAATTGGGCCGGGGATCTACTTTCTGGTTTACGATCCCGTATGAACCGGCAAGCAAATAAATAAGTATAAAAACAAATAACAATAGAATGGAAAAAGTAAAGAAATCACTGGTAAAGAAAGAGTATCTTATCCCTTTTATATTAGTCACTTCACTGTTTTTCTTATGGGGTTTCGCACACGCCATATTGGATGTACTGAACAAACATTTCCAGGAGGCGCTTGTCATGACAAAAGCCCACTCCGCCTTGATCCAGGCAACGATGTACACCGGCTATTTTACGATGGCGATCCCTGCCGGACTTTTTATCAATAAATACGGATACCGCCAGGGAGTCGTGTTCGGACTGATCCTTTACGGTATCGGTTCGTTGCTCTTCATCCCGAGCGAGCAATTGATGTCGTTCAACTTCTTCCTCTTTTCCCTCTTTGTGATTGGTTGCGGGTTGACTTTCCTCGAGACGGCAGCCAATCCCTACGTGACGGAATTGGGCGACCGTGAGACGGCTGCCAGCCGTTTGAACCTGGCACAGTCTTTTAACGGCCTGGGGTGTATCTGTGCTCCGGTGATCGGCGGTATGTTGCTGTTCTCCGGCAATGGGGAGGCTAATATCGCGTTGCCCTATACCGTGATGGGTGTTGTCGTGCTGACTGTGGCTCTTGTCTTTTTCCGTATCCGCTTGCCGGAGATCAGCCATGACGATTGCGAAGAAACGGCTGTCGAAGCGAAAGCCGGGTTAGGCGGATTATGGAAGCACCGTTGTTTTACGTGGGGAGTCATGGCTTTGTTCTGCTACGAAATTGCGGAGATATCCATTAATAGCTTCTTCATTAACTATGTGACGGATGATGGCTGGATGGATGCACACGATGCTGCGATTGTCCTCTCTTTCGGCGGATTGGGGTTGTTTATGGTCGGACGTGTCATCGGTAGCTGGATTATGAGTTATATCCGGGCGGAGAAAGTGTTGTTCGTTTGTGCCATCTTTACCGTCCTGGGTGCTCTGTTGATTACGCTGGATTTGGGTGCCCTCTCGAAAGGAGCTTTGTTTGCCTGCTATGTATTCGAAGCCATCATGTTCCCTACCATCTTTGCCATCTCGCTGAAAGGCTTGGGCGATTACACGAAACGGGCCTCTTCCTTCCTGATGATGTCACCGATAGGAGGGGCGGTCGGTCCCCTGCTGATGGGCTATGTGGCGGATGTCTCGACAATGGCTCTTTCCTTTATTGTCCCGTTGTTCGGATATGCGGTCGTGTTGATCTATTCTTATATGGTGATGGCGAAGAAGATACGGTGAGTTCACTAACGGACGAGCAACAGCCTTATGAATACAGCAAAGGCTACCTCATCCCCTATACCGCCGACGAACGGCAACTGGTCAAAGTCGGTGTATCCTTTGATGCCGGCGAACGGAACGTCGGGGAATGGAAGGTTGTTGGATTATAATACAATAACCCTCTGTTTCGGCTGTTTTTCTATTTCGTCTGAAATCTTGATCGATTTTGGATTGACTCTTTTCATGGTTTTAACCGGCTCGGATGACAATAGAGAAAATGAGGTGCCGAGCTTATTCCAAAAAGCGTGCAATTTGATTATCGAAAACCGGAAACACCGTCAAAGTGATAAAGCTTAACTCCCGGAGAATCGAATATTTGCGAACGAAGACGGACGGCGTTCCAAATATCCCAAGAAATTTATGAGAGCTTGTTGCCGTGAGGTGCGCAGAAAATTGCCTTGAAGTAACGCTTCATCGCTCTGAAGGTTGACTTCGTGCTATATGAAGTCCGACTTCAGGGCAACAAAGTTCCGGATCAGAGCGATAAAGTCCCTCTTCGCGGAAGTGAGGTCCCGGATCATAGGGAAAAGCCCCTTTTTGACAGCTGAAAAGTAGATTAACATTTGTTTGAATTAGGGCCTCTTTTGGGATTTGAAAAACACGTTTTATACAATAAGCCTGCGGCAAATATTCTTACAACTGACAAATAATCCTATTCCTTTGTTTGTTGTATATTCGTTTTATATAAATAAAAAGACTATGACAACAAACAGAACAAAAAGGCGCCCTTCGGAAGTATATCTGTTCCGCACGATCGATACCCTGATCTTCCGCCGGCGAAGTGCGGGGAGGGATGCCACCGCCGATCTGTACCGGGCTGCCGGTAACTGGTTCAGAAAATTCAGAAATGGCCGTGATCTCTGCCTGTTAGGAATGACTCCTTCCCTTGTGGATGGCTTTATCGCTTTTCTGCAGACTGGGAAAAAGCTGAAGGTAAACTCCGTGAACAGCTATCTTTGCGCACTCCGGGCGATGTACAACATCATCATTCGAGAATTGGGATACATCCCCCGTGTCCATCCTTTCGCGCATGTCACGATCCATCCGGAGAGGTCCGCTAAACGTGCCGTCGACCTGAAAGTATTTGAACAGATTTCTGCCCTGGACTTGAAGGAAGAACCCGGCTTGCAGTTTGCCGCCGATCTGTGCACCTTCTCGTTTTTAGCCTGCGGGATGCCGTTTGTCGACCTGGCGCATCTCACACATGCCAATATCGAGGGAAACACGCTTGTCTATAACCGGACGAAGACCGGGTCGCCTATCCGGATCGGTGTAACCCAGGGGATGCGTTGTTTGCTGGATAAGTATGCATCCCCATCGAGTCCGTACCTTTTCCCTATTTTCCCACCGGAAGGTCCTGTCTCTTATGAACACTATAAGAAGCTCCTACATAAATATAATGTAGCGTTGAAGAAGCTCGGTGCCCGCCTGCGACTACCGGCTCTTTTCACCTCGTATGTCGTCAGGCACTCATGGGCAACCATCGCTTATCGGAAATATACGCCGATAGCCCTGATCAGCCAAGCCTTAGGGCACACATCGGAGCGGACAACACGGCATTATCTCGCCCAACTGGACCAGTCGGAATTGAGTAAAGCAAATCTCTTGGTAATAGGAACGGTGGACAATCTTGTGAGGTTACGGGCGTGACCTTAATTCTGATTTAAGGTAAGGTGTTAGGATTAGAGATAATTTGATAAACAAGGGTTATCTTCAATCTTGTTGGGGCAAAGATATGAATCTTTTCTTTAAAAAAAACATTTATCCACTTTATTTTAAGTGGGAGGGGGATTTTATGTGATATTTTAATCTATTCGATGTTTTTCAACACAAGTAGGAGTGTGAAAAACTTGGACAACCGGTATCGGCCATCCTAAAAAAAAGCATTCGCTTTTTATATCCGGCCTCAGCCGATGAGCGTTAAGCGGAGTGACCGCAGTGAGCGCCCGGAGCATCTGCTGTTTGAGCGAAGCGAGTTTCAGATGCGACAGCGAACGAAGGAAACGGAGTAGTGAAACGGGTGAAGCCTTGATTTTTGGTTTCTTTTGGATCAAGCCAAAAGAAATAATCCGAACCTTAAATCAGAATTAAGGGTAAAAAACGAATGTATTGGTAATTTCCGTCTCACCAACGGACAACTTAAATTTGGAATATTATGGCTACTGACAAGACTATCTTATCTGTAGATTTGTACGTCAACGTATTATTAAATGCCGCTGCTATCCTCTATTGCAAAAGCGTTTTCGACAGTAGATGCCCCGGAGTACTCTAATCTCTGGGGTATAGTTCCTTCAACCAATGGAATACGGTCATCCCAGTCAACTGAGGACCCTATCCAATGAATAAATATCAAGAACTTTTTCAATATTAATAACTCACTTTTAAAATCAAGAGCTTATGAAGCGAAAATTACACTTTTTGCTTGCTGTCGGTATAGGGCTGACGACGAGCGTAGGTTGGCTGCATGCGGCAGACACTCATCATGTTTTCAATGTTCCTGCCGGAGATGTCATGGCATTGAGGGATTCGATCGCAAAAGCCGCTGAGGGCGATACGGTCAAATTGCCTCCTGCAGATTACAACTTGACTTCCCCATTGGTGATTAATAAACCCATAGTTATAGTAGGTACTATTCCTGACGGCCGTGGTTTGGAAACGAAAATAATAGCAGTTAAAAATGACGATTGGCCTAAAAATGCGGAGGGCGAGATTATTAGTAGTTCTGCTAATCTAGTTACGATTTCAGGCGGAGCATCCGGGAAAACAGTAACATTGAAGAATCTGTGTGTTATGGGATCTATGGCATCTGGAATCAATGTCCAGTCTGCTATGAAGACGGTACTGTATGAAGTTGCTTCAATAGATAATGCACATGCTGGTTTATTGGTCCATTCAACTGTTGAGGCTACAAATTTTCAAACCGATCGGAACGTTTGGGGGGGTGTTAATGTAGATAAAGGTACGCCTGAATATTCACTAAGTTTCACATTCAAAAATTCAACTATTGGAGAGCCGTACAAGATCTGGACAGAACAGACAACAGCGGAAAATATCGTTACTGTACCTGATGGTGAGAGATGGAAGACATACACGATAAAAGGTTCTGATAAAGAAAAGACAAAGATGTACTGGGTACACTCGGATCTGGATATGGAATACGTCGAACAATTCCCTCGTAACACAAATCTGAAAGCAGGTTATACATTTGTTTATGCAAAGGGAGCTCCTATTACTATCCAACAAAGTTCCAATGAGGGATTTATATCCATTAATAATAAAGATGGTAACTCGCTGCTTGAATTACCAGAGAAGTGTAATCCTGTTATCTTCGGTGGCTCTAAAGAAGCATTAGAAGGAAACACGAGTATCACGATGAAAAGTGGTCGGGTTTATGCGTTGATAGGTGGTGGATATAATGCTAATGTGAAGGATGTTTCTTTGACAGTGAATGGCGGAAACATCACACAGTATTTAGTTGGTGGCGGATTTGGACCGAATGATGCATCTACAAGTGCTAAATATGCAGATGCTGCAGCTGTAACAATGAATGTTGAAGGAGCTAGTGTTAGTTATCTGATTTCAGGAGGTATGGAGTTCTCTAAAGTGACATCGACGAATGTTACACTAAATAATGCAACTGTGGGTTATGCTCTTGGTGGCGGTTTTGCTCCATCAAGTTTAGGCCAAAATGAAAATACGGTTTCTACAGACTATTTTAATAGTATAGGTACTTCTGTTTTTACAATGACAGGCGGAGTTGTGAATAAGGCTGTCTGTGCAGGCGGTGGTTATAGTTATTCTGCTATGGGCACTGCTACGGCAACCTATAATAATGTTATTTTTAACGGAGGCTTGTATGGTGCTGGCTGGAGAGGTTATACTGGAACTTCAACGGTTAATGCTAACGGATGTACATTTAATAGTAGAGCCGGTGATTATAGAACGATTGCTGCCATGGTTCGTGGAAAAGCAGAGAATATATCACTGACATTTGATGACAAGTGTACATTCGATTCCCAATATGAATGCTATCTTGGTACAGATCGGGATAGTGAACAAAAGAATCCTATTCCTACATCTGACAATATAACAATTACGTTTAAGGGCACTAGTACTCCGATTGTCAAAGTGAGTGATGGTATGCAGAATGTTACAGTGACTGGTGCAAAGGTAAATGTGGCTCCATTCCTTTGGAAGGCCAGTACTCCTAACGATTTGGTTAAAGACTTTACGATTCCTTCCGGTAAAACCTGGACCTTCAACGACGGTCTCTCAATGGAAAGCGGTGTGAAGCTGACAAAGAACGGTACATTGAAGTATGGTAAATCATTTGATACCAATGTTGCAACTGCTGATGAATTAAAAGCAGCTGTTGCTCTTGGAGCAGATGTTATTAAGTTGGCAGATGCAACGTATGATCTTAATTCTACGGTATTAGAGATAAATAAGAGTATGACCATACAGGGAGCAGATCCTGCAAAATGTATTATGGAAGGTGCGATGGCCATCAAGCCTGCTTCTAATACTGAAAAAACAATTGTTGCCATAAATGGAGTTAAATTTGACTACACTCCGTCAGCTGCGGTAGCAAATACAAAATGTACTCCTGTAATTGAGGTTCATAATGGAAATGTAGATTTGCAGGTGAATAACTGTCTGGTAGATAATAATACAGCAGGTACAGGTGGTCGTACTGCTGCAGACTTTAAGTACTTGTATAATGTTTTTCAGATGGATTCATTGGCATCCGGTTCCATGATAATAGAGAATTGTGTTGTCAATTTGAATGCAAATAGCCAGATCGCAGTTTTGACCGAAGCTGAAAAGAGTACAGTTCTTCTTAAAGATACGAAGATACAAACATCTAAAAATGCAGATGGTACACCTAAAGGAGATAGTAATATAGGAATTTTCCCTCATAATAATGGCGTGACTGTTACGATGGATAACTCTACTATTGAATTGAAGAACCATTACGGTATTTATTTGTGGTCAGGGGATAATAGTGGAAAGGATGAGAAACTGATTGAGGATCTAAAAGTATATCTTACAAATAAATCTGCTATCTCTGCTTATGGTGCTATTCGTGTGAGATACACCAAAAATACTTATGTCTCTATTGCTGGCGGGAGTACCTTAACGGGGACTACCTTTAATGCAAAAGGTGGATCAAATGACTTTGGAACATTAGTTATGCAGGGAAATATCGGCGCAGTAGTAGACATTGAAGATTCTAATGTTGGAACTGTATTTGGAAAAGAAAATGCAGCTCCTATGACTCCATTCCTATTTAATAACTATTATGGATTGGAGAAAGGTACGATTATAAACTTAAAGGGAGCCACTGTAGTACAAACACAGAGTAATGAAAAGGCTCCATATATGGTAAAATATAGTGAGTATCCAGATCCGGATACATTGAAGAGCTATGTGAAAGTAGCGGAGGCTGCTCCTGTAAAATTCCTGGATGAAGCAGGAAATGATTGTCTTATCATCAAAGATTATCTGGATAAATCTTTCAGGAATGCAGCTGTTTCTATCGCAAGCGCTGTCGCTTTTGGAGAAACTTACGTTTATAATGGTACAACTTACTATGATTTCTATCCGGTTGCTCAGTCCGGTGATGTTGTTTTAGCTAAAGATACGACAATAGCAAAAGTCCTTCTATCCTTAAACAATGCTAAAATGTTGTTTTTTGAGAATACAGGAAATGCCTCTGATTGGGAAGCTTATACGATTCCAGATAGTCTTATCTTTGACTGTAAAGACGGTTATTTGGTAACAGGTAAAAATGCAGCTGACTTATTTGCAAATAGTGTCACTAATAAAGCCGTTTTCTATCTGAAACAAACAGCAACAGAGTTTACTGCTATCGCTGCTGGTAACAATCACGTACAAATCAAAGCTAACGATAACGTAGCATGGAACGTAGCCTCTAATGCGAACCGCTCTGTTGAAATCGCTGCCGGTGCTACATTGACAATTAATGTGGCTATGCCTCTGGATACAGTCTTTATGGCAGAAAGTGCACAACTGGTTGCTAATGCAGCTGTAACTGCTAATGCCGTTCAGTTGACTTATGGTACAACGAAGGTTTGGAAGGCATTCGGATTCCCGTTTGCGATTGGTTCTGTTAAGAATGTAGCAGGTGATAAAGAGATCAAGACTACAGCTTCTGCCAAAGACGGTGTTTGGACAGCTGGTATTGACGACAAGGAACCGAAATTTACCGTAACGGGTGAGAACGCTACCCCTGCGGCAGCATGTATCATAGCCTCCGAAAAGGATAGTTCGATTGTCGTTACTTCTACTGGTTCTACTCTTTCTTTGGCAACAAAAGCTGAACCGAATGCTCCGGTTGTAACTCCAGCCGCAGCTCCTGCCAGCTTAAAATCAGGAGAAACTGTCAACTTCAAGATTTACTCCAATCCCAACCTGTCCGATATGACGCTGACACAGACAGCTTATGTCCTGAGTGACGACGGAAAGACGTTTGATCGTATGGTTAATCCGACAATCAAGGCATTCCAGAGCTTCGTATTGGCTGACGAGGCAACGACAAGCACACTGCGTTCGTTGCGCATTGGCGATACGCCGACTGGCAATGAGATCGTTCCGGTGGAAGGTTACTTTGTGGAAACAGGACATGGAACGATCACGATCCATACGGCCGAACCTACGCAGGTTATCGTTGTCGATATGTTGGGACGTGTTCACTACAATGCCCGCGTAAACGATGGCGCACAGATCGCTGTTCCTGCCGGTATCTACGCTGTAAACAGACAGAAAGTAATAGTTAAGTAACAATTAAAACGATAGTAAATATGAAAAATATAAAATCCGTTATATCCCTCGCCCTCCTCGCAGTGGCCCCGACGATATACGCACAAAATATAGATACAAAAGCTGCGCCCGACGTCCCGACGTTCTCGGTGACGCTGAATGTGACAAATAATGGGGGAGGAATCGACTCACTGATGACAAAGAAATCAGGATCATCTACATATGATTCTGTTCTTTACAGAGGTGCAGTAAGAGACCAGAAGCTGGTTTATGGTACTCCAGTCCAAGTCGGAATGAAAGCCGATGCCGGAAAGATGATCTCTGTCTTTACTGTTAATGGCGATAAGAAAACATTTGAAGCAGCAGCCCAAACGACTACTTCTGATATTAAAGGAACAGTCTCTTTCGATAAAGTAAACAACTACTCTATAGACCTGGGAGCCTTGAGTGAGAAAACGGATATCGTGATCACTTGGGCTGATAAACCGGAAGTAAAGGTGACGGTTTCAGGGACGGAACAGATTGTGAATACAGGTTCAGCTGCAACAGTTTCCGTTACAACAAATGTTCAGAATTTGAATCCGACAATTGCCTATTATACAGATGCTGCTTGTAAGACTACGGCTGATGAAGATGCCAGAAAGAAAGTCGGTACTTTCTATGTAAAGATTACTTCACCGGAAACAGCCGATCATAAAGCGATTGATATGGTAGTTCCTTTGGTTGTTAATAATAAGACTGAACTGGCTGTCGGAACAAGTGACGATGCTCCCAAATGCGAAACGATCCTGATGCAAGGCCAGCCGCTTTCTGCCGCTGCTATCACTGGTGGTAAGGTGACGGTTAAAGACAAGACAGATCATATTATCAAAGGAACTTGGTCTTGGGCAGATCCGAATGCGTTGGTTGAGGCTGGCATGGCTTCCTCAAAGACGTATGCCGCCATCTTCACCCCTGATTCCGCTGCTGTCTATAATACAGTAACAACTACAATCGGTGTAACCGCTAAACCGGTTATGACAGTAACTGTCAACCAGACGGCTGGCGGCGTTGTCGCTATTGAGAATGCTTCGGCTGATAATAAGTATATTGGTAGTATTAGTAACAGTTCCTCTACAGCCAATCCGAAGATCACCGTAACAGCAACTCCGGATGCCGGATATAAGTTTGATAGCTGGGTTGGAATATCAAGCAATACTCCGGGTTCGGAAGTTAATAAAGAAGCAAAAGTAACTTCAGATGAAGTTACTATCACTGCTGACGCTGTTGTTTCCGCCAAGTTTGTGAAGGCAACTCGTACGATTACAATTACATCTCCTTCGGATAACGGCAATACCTTGAAGGTCCTGAATGGAACCCAAGAAGTAGCAACCAATGCAGCTGTCCCTGTCGGTACAACTCTGACAATCGTTGCGACTCCGGGCTATGAACAGGAAGTTGTAAAGGTGGGATATACACAGATAAAGGCAAAAGTTGATAATTCAACTGATCCTCAAACCGAAGCCACCAGCTTTATCGTAAGCGGTGCTGCCGGAGATTCATATACGATTGCTGCAACTTTCCAGGCTAAGCCTAGAAATAAATACCTCGTATCCGTTGCCGATATGACAAACGGTGCCTTGAAGTTGGAACAGGATGGAAAGATTATCGCTCCGAACTCATCTGTAGAAATGGATTCGTACGTTTCTATCATTGCATTGCCGAACAAAGGTTATAAGCTGAGTACATTGATTGTCGGTAATGATAATATCAAAGAAGCTTCCGGTCTGACTGTAACAAAGGATGTTACGATTATTGCAACATTTGAGAAAGAAACATATCCGGTGTCAGTTGTTACCCCAGAAGGAGTAAGCATCAATGTAAAGTCTGATAATAAAGTCGCTTTTGAAACCTCTTTAGGTGCTGTAACCGTTACGGAAACAGATCCCGACAACTACCGTCTGATCAACCTGCTGGTCAACAACAAGCCTGTTGCCAACGGCAGTGAAGTGATTGTAAACGGCCCGACCAACATCTCTGCACAAGTGAAGAAGCTGGCGCCTCTCTCTATCCTGAACGATGACGTGACAACAGTTACCTATAGCGGAAAAGCACAGGAATATGCAGTTAAGACAACTGCCAACCTGGGTGGTTTCTCCGTTAAATATCTGTTGAATGGAAAAGATACGATCCCGACAGGCGTAGGTACTTATACTGTCGAAATCACTCGTCCTGCCGACGATGTCTATGCTGCTACTACAGCTTCCCGTACGCTGGTGATCGAACCGGGCGTTCCGGGTATTAAGAAGATACCGTTTGCTGATGCTGCTGCCAGCAGCACAGGAAGTATAACTGGTGATGTTGCCGAATCTGCTACTGTAGCAGGTAAGTGGATGGATTATAATCCGAGAGCAACAAGAGCTGCCAACGGTTTGAGAGCTGACGGTAGTTTGAAGACAATCTATTTTGTCCCGACCGATGAGAACCTGATGGTTGTTGCTGCAACGACTCCGGCGGATGAGACAACAGCTAATAATTTGACTGCATCTGTTACGCTCCCGGCTGTTTTAAACGGCTCTCTTGTCTTGATGAACGGTGATATCGCTGTTGCTGCCGGACAATCTGTTTATAAAGGACAGGTATTGACGATCAAATTGATTCCGGATGCCGGATATATGATCGGTGGAACATTGGACGGGGCACAGACTACATCTGTAGCGGGTGAATATGCGCTTACATTGAACGGTTCGCATACGATTACAGCAAATGGTGATCTTTTTGTTATGAAAACAGCCTTGTCTAATGCTAATATTAACAATACCAATAATGCAGAAAGGACGTTTACCGGTAACCCGATCGAATTGAAAGCAAGCGATTTGACACTCCCGGCAGGTTTCCCGACAGACAAGTGGGTGATCTCTTATCAGAAAGATGGTAATACCGTTACTCCGACAACTGTTATTGATGGTGGATATGATATCTTTATCAGTCGTCCGGAAGATGCGAAGTTTCAGGCGTTTGCTGCTACACGCGTTGGTGCTTTGACTATCAAACAAGCTGTAATAACCAAAGACAATGTGACTGTTCCGACTGCAACAGCTGTCACAACCGGTGAGACATTGCTCGCTTCCACTCTGACAGGTGGTAGTGTAATCGTAAACGGTGCATCGGTCCCCGGTGGATTCTCTTGGAAGGAGAATACAAAGGTTGTGGAAACTGCAGGTACGTATGATATTACATTTACCCCGACAGATCAGCAGAATTACAGTACAACACAGATTCAGACAGGTCTTTTCTCTTATGTCTCTCTGAAGGATGTCACTTCCTATGTGATGACCTTGAAGACTGTAAATGACGGTGCAATTACGATCACAGATGCCGCCGGTACGACAATCGACCAGAACGCTCCTTCAATCAAGATTGCTGCCGGTATGAAACTGTCTATCGAGACAGCTGCAACCGGAACGAAGATCGATAAGATCGTGGTTGTCCCGGAAACAAAGGTGACAACAGAAACAACTGGTGACAAACAAGTCTGGTCATTTATTGCACCTGCCGAAAACTTTACTGTAACCGTTACATTCACGAAGGAAAGTACCAGCGAAGGTGGCAATACTCCAGGTGAAGAAGGCGTAGCCGTTACCGGTGTCTCCCTTAACAAGACAACGCTTACGTTGCCGCGCTTGAAATCAGAGAAGCTGGTAGCTACTGTTACTCCGACAGGTGCAACCAAGAAGGATGTGAAGTGGACCAGTACGAATCCTGAGGTTGCTACGGTGGATGCCGACGGAACTGTGAAAGCAGTGAAATACGGACAGGCTATGATCATCGCAACAACTGTGGACGGTGGTTTCACTGCCATGTGCCAGGTGAATGTGGACTTTGCGACAGCTATCGAAAAGATACTTTCTGAAAGTCTGGTTTACAGCCGCAATGGACAGATCATTATCGAACCGGCTGCTCCGGTAGAAATATCAATCATAAACCTCGGTGGACAAGTTATCTATAACAACTCCATCAGCAGCACAGTACAGGTACCAGCCAACAATGGCGTTTACATTGTCCGTATGGCTGCTGCCGGTAAAGCAACGACAACGAAAGTTATTGTGAGGTAGTAAAGATCCCTATATCAAACTATGCGCTCCTCTGAATGAGGAAACCGTTTGATTAATAAGAAAGGGGGGAACCGTGAGGTTCTCCCCTTTTTGCTGAATTGCCGGATAGAAACGGTAATTTATTATCCTTTCCTCACAATCTCCCAAACCTCCTCTTCCGTCCCGTCGAAAGGGCCGGAGGCTTCCAGCTTGATCGTGCACATGGCGGCGGCGAAGCAACCGGCTTCTTTGTAGGAGGCGCCTTTGCCCCGCATATAGAGGTAGCCGACCATGTAGGTGTCGCCGCATCCGGTGGCGTCTACTACTTCTGTAGGCGGGTAGGCGGGGATCTCATGAAATTCACCGTCGGCATAGATGACAGAGCCCATGCTGCCTAATGTCAGCAGCACTTCTTTGACACCCCAGTCGGCAAGCATCAGGGCCGCCTTCCGCGGGTTTTTGCATCCGGTAAGGACTTCCGTCTCGTGTTCGTTGGCTTTCAGGATATGGATATGCTTCAGGGCTTCCTGCTTTTCAGGCCAGTCGACAGCGAAAACCTTTTCACCGCGAACCTCACGCAGATAACCCTGGGCGTCGACCGACAAGATGCCTTTGGTCGACAGGTATTTCACCACCTCGAGCGAGAAGTCGTCAGCCAGGAGGCTGCCTAAATGGTAGATACGGGCGTTTACGTCCTGCAGCCCTTCCACCGTAAACGGATCGGCTTTCGCCAATACCCGCTGTGTCCGGTTGTCCTGGTTTTCGCCATATGTGTTTTCGAAATAAACGGAATGGGCGCTTGGCAATACTTTCACCTCGATACCTTTACTGCGGATATCTTCGACGGCAGCCATCTCGCTTTCGGCAAGGGCTGTCACCAGTTGAAAGTTGGAGGCGTCTAAGTGGCTGATTGCATGTGCGAAATAAAAAGAAGTTCCTCCCGGCATATGTATGGTGCGTTTCGGGGTTACAATCTTATCCAAAGTGATGTGCCCGATGCAACAAAGATCATGTATGTTCATATTACTTATTTAATCAGGCTGCAAAAGTAGGAAAAAAACAATTATACGTGGTATAATATACTCTTATAACTCAATCTCTTTGGAAAAAGGCGTTGTTTTATTCAGGACCCCTTTATCCGTATTAATCAGATTAGTCCATTTGTCATAGTCGAATTTCATATCCTTTTTAAGGATGGCGCTCAACTCCTGATTAGCGAAAAACCTGAAATCCGAATGTACATCTTTCAGATACTCTATTAAGGTTTGAACACCTTTGTTAGAACCGCACCGTCCCAAGGCTGCTGCAATCGATAATTCCAGAAGTCCCCCGTACAGTCGCCATCTGGTATGATTGTAATCGGATGTCTGGTAACCAATGATATTAGTATCCGTAGCCAATTTCTCAAGCCCTGGTATAAAGAGAGGATCAGGCATACGTTCAATATAGAAACAGAGATTCAAAATGCGATTATAATACGGGATTAATAGCAAATCGATTCTGTTCTTGTTATAAGTATCGCTTGCCTTGACTTTTTCTCCCCCGGAGTGGGTTTTACATAGAATCAGGTTTATAATCCGGTTGGAATCTGAATTTCCACACATACCGAGCAGTGCGATATCTTGGTTGATTTTCCAATACAGGTTGTCTGCTTGATATTTCTCGAAATACTGTTGCGGATGTCCTGTCTGAGCCTCATCGGCAAACAGCTGTTCCAATTCGGAAATAATCAATCCGGCTCCTTCCGCATCTTTGAACCAGGCTAATGCTTTAGCTATTAAAATCGATTTGTCTTTCTTGTATGCTTTTCTCAGAAGAGGAAGGATATCCTGTTTGGCTTTCCGGCAGCATTTAAATAAGTATTCGTTATCTCCTTCAATTAGTTTGTTTACGATATCCTGTGCTGAGAGTTTTTCCTGTGGATGGTTAGGCAATAAAAGTCCGCTTTGCAGCCATTCTTTTTGTAATTGAGAAACAGAAAAATCTCTTGGACGTTTCTGTCGGCTGATAATAGAAGCTGCAATAATACCTGTCGCATATCCAAGTAAATAAACATCGGCGGACATACGCGTAAATTGTAGTGCGTTATGTGTCTGGCTGATACCTCTTCCGGAAAGCAAAAGGCCGTCGATTGTTTTGGGAACAATTGCACGGTAAGGAATATTTACCGTGATTTGGTTGGAATGAGGTAACAGGAATGCACAACGTGAATATTCGGAATGACCAAAATGATGGGGGTCGAAATCGCTGTGTGCATTAATGATCGTATCTTTGAACCATGTCTTCTCCAATGCGTCGATCAGGTTTAACTTGTATTTGCCTTCCGGTCTTCTGGACTCGCGGACTGTCAGCATAGGATAAAAGTCGTAGAAGAATGATTCATAATGAGATAGATACAAACCTCGCTGCAACTCTGTTATCTTTGTGTTGTCGATAATATCGTAGTCTTTGTTGATCGTTTGCATAGGTGCATTTTTACTTTTGAAGGGGAGATCCCATTGGCTGTAGTTCTGGGTTGTATACATTCTTGTATTCCCAATTTCAAAATTTTCTCCTGCGAAATAGGCGATATCTCCATCTCCGGTTGCATCTATCGTAAGTTTTACCTGTATCCATTTTAATTCTCCGTCGACACAGATAGCGACTTTTTCCAACCTTTTCCCGTTGGTCTGGGCTCCACAGATAATAGCTCCGTTAATCATACTATAGTCATATCGGTTTAAAGAACGGACACTATGGAAACACCTGCAGATGCAGTTGAGAGCTATGTTGTAGTCTTTGGCTGTTTGTCGTATCCCTTTTTCCAATGCCAGAATATAGGAATGCTTGTTTTGCCCTAAGTAATAACCGGTCACACCTCCCATAGTCTTACTTCCCCCTAAGTCATTAAAATATTCGACAATAAGAGGTTTTGCCCCTTTTTCTGCAGCTGATAGGGCAGCTGCTATTCCGGCAGTTCCTCCTCCGGCAATCAATAGGGATTTATTGACTACGGGCAGTTGCATACCCTCTATTGAGTAAGCTGTCAAAGAGAGTGTATGCCCGTATTCGTTTACAGTTTGGTTCGTAGAAGTGTTGAATGGCTTGTTTTTTCCTCCTGCATAATAAACAGTGTCCATAGTTCTCCGGATGTCTTGCTTTTTGTATCTGCTGATGCTGTTCTGGGCACTTTGGATCAGTTCGAGTATGGAATTATAGCTGTGTTCTGTCGGGCGGTTTTCGATACAAATATAGTCTTTGAGGGTGATATCCGGAAGTTTGTAATTGTCCAGATAATAGGAACATTCCTGTGCGTAATAGCGTAACTTGGCATTGGCCAGACCTTTTGCCAACAAAGGGAAGTCCTTGCTGATCTGTGTTGCAATAAGCCTTGCTTTTTGTTCGATTGCACTGAGATTATCTGTCTCAACAGGGAAATTGAATGATAAGAAATACTGATCTTGGGATTTCTTACCATGATGGATTTCGAGCCTGTTATCTGAAAGGCCATAAGAAGAACTAAGAGTCAAGTATTTGTCATTTAAATATTCTGCGTCTTGTACTTCCATCACGAATCCAGCTTTATCAGGTTTATATGGTTGTCCGAATAAGTGTCGTGTGAATGAGTTGTTGTCCGATGCATCGATGAACCCCATAGTAGGGATGGAATAAACCCCTTGTTTGCAAGCGACGATTATTCCTGAAACCTGTCTCTTCTGATTGGAAATGATACCGCAAACGTCGGTCATTAGTAATAGGTTGATATTATTGGCGAGGAGGGAGCGGAGTAATCCCTTTTTCAAGCTCCCTGCAAACAAAAGTGTCTCGTCTCCGATAGAACTGTTGTAAGGTGCGCTAAGTTGGGTATTAAATATCTCTTTCTTTTCCCCTTCCGGGAAGAACAATTGGACCAGGGTATCCGGCCATTTTTCGTATCCGGCAGTATTTAGCCATAATTTTCTCTTGGCTGCGATATCATAGCCCGGTGAAGTTCTTTTATCGATGACCAATACTTTCATCCCTTGCCTGGATGCTTCGATTGCTGCAAAGCAACCGGAAAGTCCGGCTCCATTTATGATCAGGTCATAGTCGCTTTGTTCCGTCACATGTTGGAATGACTGCGATATTTCTTCCATAGCTTGTGTGTACGAGAAATGATTATTGATTAACACGCCTCCTAATGCTGCTATGTTGATGTGGATGAAGTCTCTTCTTTTCATATTGTCTTAAAATTAATTGTTCGTATTTAAATCAGCCATGAAATACAAATGTCTGTATTTCATGGCTGTTCTTAATTAGTAATTGGGGTTTTGTTTCAGATTTTTGTTAATATCCAATTCTTTTTGAGGAATCGGGAATAGATAGTCTCTATCAGGATTGAATGTTCTGTTATCGAAAGAACGTAATGCTTCAGCATACGCATCATATTGAGGCATGCCGTTTTGGTCGAATGTCGGGATATAGTTAGGCAGGTAATCCCTTACAGGTCTTCCATACAATTTCCCGTTCATTACAGATTCTGCAATTTTCCACCTTCTGATATCAAAGAAGCGCAAACCTTCCATTGCAAATTCTACTTTTCTTTCCTGACGAATCAACTTTCGGATATTTTCCTGTGTATCCGGTTTGATAGCCGGCATTTGTGCCCTTTCCCGAACTAAGTTTAAGGCTTCGTATCCAAGATTATCCATTCTCCCTAATTCATTGATCGCTTCCGCATACATTAATAAAATTTCCGCGTAACGGATCAGGATGATATTCAGCTCGCTTTTCAGCCTGAAAGTTTGTTCTTCATCCGTGTATTTTCTCCAGCAATATCCGGAGAATGTAGCATAGGGATTTGTTACGTCCTGATTGTTTCTGCGTACCGCAGGAGTTACATTGTAATCCCAGCATTCCAAACTGTCAGGATGTGTTTCGAACTGGTAGCCCTGGAATGTACTGCCAGGTACGACAACGGTTGCTTCCAGCCGTAAATCCCGGTTTTTGAATGGAGTGGCTGCATTGTAAAGACTTGATTCGTTAATAGGCAAACCGTCTTTACAGTAATAAGAATCGACAAGTGATTGTGCAGGAACTTTGTTGGAATATCCGGAAGCCATACGTGAGAATAGGTTACCAGGAACACCGTGAGTCTGTTGGTTTACGCGCGAATATTGCACGAAGAAAATAACTTCCTTGCTTTGCTTATTCTGCTTATTGAAAAGGTTATTGTAGTTGGGATCCAGAGAATAGACACCCGATTTTATTATACGTTTACTGGCATCGGCTGCAATATCCCATTTCTCGGAAAATAAGGCTTCCCTGGCTTTTACGGAAAGCGCACATCCTTGAGTTACCCTGCCAATATCATCGCCTGTATATTGTATCGGCAATAGCTTGGCCGTTTCCTCCAGCTCATTTAAAATGAACTCGGTAACTTGGTCTCTGTCGGTTTGGGCCGGTTTATCAGTGATAGATTGAGGCTCGGTCAACAAAGGTATATTGCCAAAGAAGTTAACCAATAAATGATAGTGGTAAGCTCTGAAAAAACGAGCCTCACCTTCTATTCTCGTATATATCTTAGGATCTGTGATAGACTGTGCTTTGTGCATATTGGCTAAAAGCATATTGCATTGGTTGATCACAGTATAACAGTTGAACCATATTTTATTAAAAGTTTCATTTGTCGGTACATGCAATCCTTCACCTAACAATTGTAGGTCACTACCTTGATCGCGGTCCCAGCCGATATCGGAGGCACAATCCAAAACAAGGTTCAAAGGAGAGGCTGCTTGTTGGAAATACATACTCTTAAAATAAATGCCGTTAACAGCCATCGTTAGTTCGCTTTCCGTACTGTAGAAGGTCGCATCCGAAGGTTTATCCAATGGATACTTCTCCAAAAAGTCTGAACATGAAATACATCCGAAAGTAAATGCGCCGATTATAAGTTTTATATATTTATTCATGGTGATTAGTTTTTAGAATTTTACATTAAGCCCGAATGAATAGACTTTCATCATAGGATAGAAATCGCCTCTGCCAATAGGAGCTTCTGGGTCGAATCCATCATAAAAGCTTGTAATGGTAAAGAGGTTCTGTGCACTGAAGAATACGCGGCAATAATCCAGGAATACCTTTTTAACAAACCGGTTGGGTACCGTATATCCTACTTGGAGATTTTTTAGCCGGAGATAAGATGCATCCCTGATCCAATACGAAGATACTTGTTCATTGTTCGGGTAATTGAATGTAAGTCGTGGATAAGATGCATTCCGATTTTCTTCCGTCCAGTGATCCTTATGCCATTCTTGTGCCGTACCTCCCATATAGAATGCCAATACTCCTTGTTGGTCGATGTACCCGTCTGCTTTGCCTACTCCTTGCAACAGAAAAGACAGATCTACATTTTTATACTTTCCGTAAAAGTCGATACCATATGTGTAATGTGGCATATAGTCTCCCATTATCACCCGGTCGTCAGCATTGATGATCCCGTCTGCCTTATCCATAATACCGTCACCATCTGAATCAATTGTCAGTTGGTCTTTATATTTGATATCTCCAGGTGCCAATATTGTTCCAAATTGGGAAGCATGGTCTTTTATTTCATCTGCATTTTGGAATAGTCCCTCTGCCTCTAATCCATAGAGTGAAGTTATAGGATAACCTTCTTTGTGGATTGTCCGGTCGTAAATGTAAGGCCCTGTTTCTGCCAGATCTGTTATTTCGTTATGGACATCCGACAGATTAACACCGATCCCATATTCGAAATCGCCGATTCTATCATTATATCTGAGTGTAATGTCCCATCCTTTGTTTCTTACTTTTCCGGCATTTTGATAAGCCGGATTTAACCCGGAAGTTCCAGGTATCGGTAATTTAAGAAGAATATCGGATGTGTTTTTAACATAATATTCCGCTGTGACCGATAGTTTGGAAAAAAGGGTCGCGTCGAATCCGATGTTCGTCATTGCTGTTGATTCCCATGTGATGTTGGGATTGGCTGCGTCTGTGACCGCCCCGCCCGGTGCTGAAACTGCACCGTTGAAAACATAATCCATCCCCAATGAAACGGACGATACAAATGGATAGTTCCCAATGTCCTGATTCCCTAATTTTCCCCACGAGGCTCTTATTTTCAGGTTATTGACCCATTCGATATCTTTCATGAAGGATTCTTCGGATATTCTCCAACCAGCGGAAAAAGAAGGGAATAAGCCATATTTTAATCCGGGAGCGAAACGAGAAGATCCATCGTAGCGGATATTGGCTTCGAGAAGATATTTTTGATTGTAGTTATAGTTTATGCGGCCGAATACGGAGCGTAGGGCCCAATCGCTGGCAGAACCTGTTGCAGCTTGGTTTGCCGGTGAGCCGGCATTTAGCACTTCGTAGTTCTCCAATAAATATTGATCCCTGAACCCGTTTAGCCAATCTCCCCGGAAGTCTATTTGTTCGAATCCCGCCAATAATGATAGGTTATGAGCATTGAATGATTTGTCATAAGTTACCAAAGCTTTCAGATTATTGGTGACATTCTTGCTGTACTTTTCAGTCATATTTGCCCTATATGGAGTCGGATTGTATAAATCTCCGCTTGGATAGTATAAGTTAACCGTTTTTCCGAACTTCTTGTAGTGGATGAAATTCCATTTAGGAGCATATTGGAAACTTAAGTTTAAACCATCTACAGGCTGGTAATTGACTTTGAAGTTGATGTTGGCGGAATAATTTTTTTCATGTGTCATCCCTCCATCATTCTCTTGCGCCCAGGTGTTCGTACCATCCCATCCGATTCCCCAGGAACCATCTTCATTTTTACCTTGCAGGTTATTCGGATAACGGTTGAGGAAATACCAGGGCATACCGGCAGAAGGAGTAGCATTGTCATCCGTCATAAAGTAAATATCAAAATTAGCGGAGAGTCTTTTATGCAGGTTTATATCGGAATTCAATCGTAGGTTTACACGTTCATAATTCGTGTTGATTGTTATACCGTCCTGATTCAGATAAGAAAGAGATCCTAAGATACTTACTTTTTCACCACCTCCGTTGATACTGACATGGTGGTTATGCTGCAGGGCTTTCTCTTTCAGCATGACTTTCCTCCAATCAGTTTCAGGATAGAGGTCCGATGGTGAATTTTTGCGGTATTCATCGATATATTCTTGTGTAAAAGGTTCTACTTTTCCCACATTCCGGTTTGCTTCGTTTATCATCACCATATGGTCATATCCTGAAACGTTTTGCGGCATGGATGTTGGGGATTGCCATCCGATGTAGTTGTCATAGTTGACTTTAAACGAACTTTTTTCTGCACGGTTTGTCGTTATCAGGATAACTCCGTTTGCAGCTCTCGATCCGTAGATTGCAGCTGATGCCGCATCTTTCAAAACTGATATGCTTTCGATGTCACTCGGATCTACCGAATTGATATCCGATTCGATACCGTCGACCAAAATCAGAGGATTGGCAGAACTTAATGTGCCGATACCGCGTATGCGGATGGTCCCGTTATCTTTACCCGGCTGTCCTGATGTTTGTTGGACGGTAACACCCGATGACATCCCTTGTAAAGCCATCGATGTTTGTCCCACGGGCTTCTTCGCCAAGTCTGATCCTGTGATATTTTCAACGGAACCTGTCAGGTTGATTTTCTTTTGGACACCATATCCGACAACAACAACCTCTTCCAGATTTTGTGTGTCTTCTGACAGCTTTATATTTAAAATGGATTGATTGCCCGTATGGATTTCCTGGGATAAATAGCCGATGTAAGATATGACAAGAGTTGCTCCTTCCGGTATTTCAAGAGAAAAGTTACCGTCTACGTCTGTAATGATGCCGTTGGTTGTCCCTTTTTGTACTACATTGGCACCGATGATCGGTTCACCTCTGTTGTCAGTGATGGTTCCGTTCACTTTTTTCAGCTTATCTTTTTGTGTCTGGATAAGTTTGACGGCAATCGTATTTCCTGTCCGGGTATATTCCATTCCTTTACCGGGAAGGATGCGATCCAGTAATCTTTCGACCGGTTCGTCCTGGATATTGATGGTAATATCTTTTTTGTGGTCGAGATTCTTTTCGATGTAAGAAAACCTGACATCCGACTGTTTCTCGATATTTGTTAATAACTCTTTGAGTGAAACATTCTTAACAGAAATACTGACTTGAGAATTTTGTGCGTAAATTTCTGTCGGATAAACTAAAAAAATAGAGATAAGTAGCAGCGGTATAAATCTGAAAATAGTATCTTTACACACTAAACTGCATTGGATAATTTGATAGTACATAGATTTAAATAATTATTTGTTGATACTTAAAGCCTTACGTGGTGGTTCGGCTTTTATGTTTAAAGTATTGACTTTGCCGGAGATCTGTATGGGTTCTCCGGCTTTTTTTAAGAAGAATTCATAATGCCTGTTCTTTTAGAATGATTATTTAGTGAATTTAAGAGATATCTCGTTTCCTGATTTTTGATATTCGAATGCATAATGTTGTTGCAGGTTTTTTAAAACCTGGATGATGTCGTTCTCGTGATAGCTTCCCGTAAATAGCTCTTCCGGATATTCTCTATCTGCAGTTATATTGACACCATAGAATATTTCCAATTGCCCGATTATTTCTTTGAACGGTTGATTTCTGAAAATCAGATCTCCCCGCTTCCAAGCTGTTTCGACTCTAAGGTCCGTTCCCATTACGTTTATTTCTCCCGTTTCATGGTTGTAGCGGGCTTTGTGGTTTGGAGAAAGATGTACTTGTTTTTCCGGATTTCTATAAGGGGTAACTTCTATGCAGCCTTCGACTAAGGAGGCTTCGAACCATGAATCGTCTGGATAAGCATATAAGTTGAAAGTCGTTCCTAATACCTTTATTTGGATTTCTTCAGTTTTTACAATAAAAGGTATATCTGCATCATGTTTAACTTCAAAATAGGCTTCTCCGGTCAACTGGACAGTTCTTTCATTTAGTGAGAAAGAAGCCGGATATGATAAGGTGGATTTTGCATTGAGATAAACTTTTGTCCCGTCAGGGAGGGTTACCGATGCACGTTCTCCCTTTTCGGCAGATATTGTGTACATTTGTGCGATTGCTGTTTGTATATGTCTCTTATCTATATAGAGATAGCCGGTTAAAGTGATAAGTAATAAAAAGATTGCGGCAGCAGCGATTCTATTCAAATATCCCAATAAGCTTATCCTTTTTTGCGGTTGAATGATCTCTTCCATGTTTTTCGAGATAGTATCGAACGCTTCGATATTTCTTTCTCCGGAAATATGGCAGGTATCCCACAGTTGGGATAGATTTTGTTCTAAAGAACGGTCATCCATATTTTGGATAAGTGCTTTCAACCGTACAACTTCCTCACTTTTGAGTTGTCCGTATAAATATTTTTTGAATAATGTCTTGATCTCCTCCTGAACCATAGTAATAGATTGTTTATCGGTAATACGATAGAAAGACAAAAATCTACCTAATGATTTTGCATGTTATAAAACATGTCTTTATTGAGATATTCATGAATGTAAGAAGAACATCAAAAACAGGGTGTAAAAAGCAGACATCTCTTTTCTGAGAATGCTTAATGCCTGATGAAGGTAATTGTAAACGGACTGTTCGGATATTTGTAATCTGTCGGCAACTTCTGTGGCGGACAGTCCTTGTTCTTTTGTCAGCTCAAATATCTGAACCTGCCTGGGGGACAGTTTTTCTTTTGCTTTAGTCAAAGAGTGATTGAATGCCTCGAAGTCGAAGCTATCCTGTTCGTTGAGGGATAATTGTTCATCGGAGCAATGAATTAGGTAATCTTCAAAAATAGGATTGTTGAACTGCTTTTTCAGTTGGTCCTTCAATTGGTTTTGTGCCATTTTAAACAACCAGGCTTTAAAAGATAAGTTCAGATCTATTTTTTGCCGGTTGATCCATACTTTTATAAAGGCTTCCTGCACCAATTCCCTGGTTTGCTCATGCGAACGGGTGAGTCCGAAGATAAAGCCATATAACAAGTCAAAATATTGTTCATATAAAGAATTGAACGCTTTGTAAGATCCTTCTTTTAGCTGTCTTAAAATTTCCGGATGTTGATTCATGCTGGTGGATATGAATGTATAATCGATGTACAAATGTACATAAAACAAATAGAAATGCTTAAAAATAGTCTGTTAAAGCTCTTTCTCCACCATTTTGAATAATAAATAGTGTATATTATTACACTTTTTCTTTATTTTTGCCGGAGTGATAAGTTCTTGATTTATGTAATACCTGAAAAGCAGTCATCTTATGAGAAAACATCTTTCCTTCTTTATCTTGATTCTGTTCTTGTTGCCGGGAGTATTTTCGCTGGCAAAGACATCGTCTTCTTCCGATATACGCTATCTGTTTGCCTATTTTACAGATAAGAATGAAAACCGTAACGGGATGCATCTGGCCTGGAGTGAGGACGGATATACCTGGAATCCTATAGGCCCGGAACATAGTTTCCTGAAATCCGATTACGGGACCTGGCATGCCGACAAACGCATGCGCGACCCTTTTGTCATGCAAGGGCCGGACGGGCTTTGGCATTGCATCTGGACACTTAACTGGGACGGCAATGCCATCGGGTATGCCTGCTCCAAAGACCTTGTGCACTGGTCGCGCCAGTCCTATCCGAAGGTAATGGAGGGCTATGAAGTGAGAAACTGTTGGGCTCCCGAAATGATCTATGATGAGGAAAACGGGCAATATGTGATCTATTGGGCCAGTACGATCAAGGAAAACGGCGAATGGAAAACCGAGCCGGGAGAGAAATACGACCACCGGATGTATTATACCACGACAAAGGATTTCAAGACATTTTCTCCGGCAAAGATATTTTTCGATCCGGGACATAATGTGATCGATGTGACCATCCAGAAGAAAGACGGGAAATATTATATGCTCTATAAAGACGAACGAATCTGGCCGAAGGCGAAGAAAGAACTGTCGGTTGCCGTGAGCGACCATGCGGCAGGTCCGTACATCCCGACCGGAGATAAGCCTTTCGCGACCGACTGGGTGGAAGGACCAGCCGTCTGTCCGCTGTCCGACGGCAGCTATGTGGTTTATATGGATGCCTATACCCGTCACCGCTATGAAGCGAAACGGACACGCGATTTCCATACCTGGGAGGATGTAACCGACCGTATTTCGATTCCGAAAGATGCCAAACATGGCTCTATCATCACTGTTTCGGAGGAATTTGTCGATAATCTATTGTCGGAAGTCTCCGCCTTCCAGCACCGTGAAAAGTTGCGCAACGAGCGCCTTGCCCTGCCGGATTCCCTGAAAGGGGCTATCCCTGTAGAGGCGGAAATTACCGTTCATGGCAACCGGGCAAAGAAGATCAGTGATAACCTGTTCGGTATCTTCTTTGAAGACCTGAACTATGCGGCCGACGGCGGTCTGTATGCCGAACTGATCCAGAACCGCGACTTTGAATACTCCCCCGAGGATGGTGCGCGTCAAGGCTGGGATAGCGGTTATGCATGGAGTGTCAGGGAAGGAGGGCATTCTTCACCTGTTACGATAGCCGTTGAGAATCCTTTACACGAAAATAACCCGCATTATGCAGTGCTTCAGGCAAATCCGGGAGTTGCTTTGCAGAACGACGGTTTTGACGGGATTTCTTTGAAAAAAGGGGACAAATATGATTTCTCGCTTTTTGCGCGTCTTCCGGAAGGCAGCAAGGGGGGCAAGATGATTGTCCGTTTGTTGGATCAAGACGGCAGGGAAGTGGCACAGTCGGCAGTGAATGTCTCTTCCAAGGAATGGAAGCGGCAGCATACGGTATTGGTTGCCAATGCGGATGTACGCGCAGGAGTGTTGTCACTTGAACCGAAACTGACAGGTACGGTACATCTGGATATGGTTTCGCTTTTTCCTCAGAACACATTTAAAGGCAGGAAGAACGGCCTGCGTGCCGATCTGGCGCAGACCATAGCCGACTTGCATCCGCGCTTCATGCGTTTCCCCGGCGGATGCCTGGCACATGGCGACGGCGTGCATAATATATATAACTGGAAAGAAACGATCGGCCCGCTGGAAAGCCGTAAACCGCAGCGGAACCTGTGGGGCTATCACCAGACAAAAGGATTGGGCTATTTCGAATTCTTCCAATATTGCGAAGATATCCATGCGGAACCTGTCCCGGTGATTGCTGCCGGCGTGTGTTGCCAGAACTCGCAAGGTGGCGGACAACAGGGAATCCCGATGTGCGACATGGATGCCTTTATACAGGATATCCTGGACCTGGTGGAATATGCAAACGGAGATGCCTCTACTGAATGGGGACGGAAGCGTGCCGAAGCCGGCCATCCCGAACCTTTCCGCTTGAAATATATCGGTATCGGCAACGAAGACCAGATAACGGATGCCTTTGAGGAACGTTTTACCATGATCTACCAGGCATTGAAAACAAAACATCCCGAGATAACCGTGATCGGTACGGCCGGACCTTTCAATGAAGGGACCGATTATGAAGAAGGTTGGGCCATTGTCAATCAGTTAGGCGTGCCGATGGTGGATGAACATTACTACCAGACACCCGGTTGGTTCTTGAATAACCAGCATTTCTACGATTCCTACGACCAGAAGGGAGTGAAGGTTTATTTGGGCGAATATGCCGCCCATCTTCCCGGGCGTCCGAACAACCTGGAAGTCTCGTTGGCTGAAGCGGCTTATATGACTTCCCTGGAGCGCAACGGCGACGTTGTCAGCATGGCTTCCTATGCCCCGCTATTGGCGAAAGAGGGGCATACGCAATGGAATCCGGATTTGATCTATTTCGATAATCAGACTGTGAAACCGACGGTGAACTATTACGTCCAGCAGCTATACGGGCAGAATGCAGGTGACGAATATCTGCCGAGTACGGTGAAGCTGTCCGATTCGTCGGAAGACATTGCCAAACGTTTTCCCGTATCAGTTGTAAAGGACAGCAAGACAGGCGACCTGATTCTGAAAATGGTGAATATCCTGCCGTCTGCAACCCGGGCACGGATTCGTCTGGAGGATGTTACGGCTGCCGGTTCACGCGCCGTCAAGACTGTTCTGTCCGGAGCATTGGAAGATAAGAACCTCGAACCTCAAAGCTCTGATTGCGAAGTTGGACAGGAATTTACCTGCGAATTGCCGGCATATTCGTTTACGGTAATCAGATTCAAGATAAAATCCGTATATTAGTCGCTGTTAATTAAACAGTGACATTATGGAAGCTGCATTTTTCGTCTTACTCATTCTTGTCGTATGGATCAGCCTGTATAATCATATAGGTAAAGTTTCCACTAATATCGAATCTCTCAAAAAAGAGATCGACAGTCTGCGGAAGCAGTTGGAAGGACATCCGGTGGCAGAGAAAGAGAAGAAGGAGGATGCAGTTTCGGTTAAACCGGTTGAAGAAGAATATCACATACCGATATTGTCCGTAGAGGTTAAGCCGGATGACGTTCTTCCCCATGAAACACCGGTAACGTTAGAAACGCCGAAGCCGCAAGCTCCTAAAAGGCAACGCAAACCCGTTAATTACGAGAAATGTATAGGGGAAAACCTGTTCGGAAAGATCGGCATCCTGATATTGGTTGTCGGCGTGGGCTTGTTCGTGAAGTATGCGATCGATAAGGATTGGATTAATGAAGTGTTCCGCACTGTGTTGGGATTCCTTGTCGGCGGTGGTTTGTTGCTGATCTCGGGGAAACTGAAAAAGACATACCGCGCATTCAGTTCCTTGCTGGCAGGTGGCGCTTTTGCCGTTTTCTATGTGACGGTTGCGATGGCTTACCATTATTACGGGTTGTTCAATCAGGCGGCGGCCTTTATCATATTAGTGGTGCTGACGATCGGGATGTCGGTGCTGTCCGTCCTTTATAACCGGAGGGAACTGGCCGTTATCGCCCTTGTCGGCGGATTTATTTCTCCTTTCCTGGTCAGTAACGGTATGGGTAGTTACCTGGTGCTGTTCAGCTACTTGACGATATTGAACTTAGGGATGTTCGGGCTTTCCCTTTATAAGAAATGGGGCGAGCTGCCGCTTGTATGCTTTGCGGCCAGCTACCTGATCCTGTTGGGTTATTCGTGTGCGGCCGATCTGGAGATTGCCACCCATACGCAATTAGTGCACCTGCTGCTCTTCGTTACCCTATTCTATCTGATTTTCCTGTTGCCGATTGTTTCCGTGATTCGTTCGGACAGCCGTAAGATCAACCAGCTATTGATGGCTGTCGTGGTCCTGAATAATTTCCTTTTCCTCTTTTTCTGTCTTTGGTTCCTCCGGGAAATGGGTCCCGAACGGCCTGTAAAAGGGATGTTTACACTGTTTATTGCCGCTGTTAATGCTGTGATAGCTTTTGTTCTCAACCGGCGGAAGACGGAAAACGGTTTGTTGCCCTCTGTTTTGATCGGGTTGGCACTGACCTTCCTTTCTATCACGATTCCGATCCAGTTGGACGGGACGTTCATCACTTTGCTGTGGGCGTCGGAGATGGTGATTGTCCTGTGGCTCTTCATCAAATGGAGGATACCGGTATATGAATATTTTGTCGCGATACTTTTCTTTTTGACGAACGTTTCCTATTGGATGGATATTGAAGCTATATTGGGTGCTGACTCGAGGCCGTCCCTGTTTGTGAATGGGATGTTTGCGACGGGCGTTTTCGTGGGTTTGGCGTTTTTGTTGGTTGCCTGGTTCCTGTTCAGGGAGAAAGAGTTGTTTGGCACGACTTCCGTACTGAAATATTCGCCGTTCAATGCCATCACCCTTTTGGATGGCTGTGCGGTTCTTTATACGGCATTTATGATCGAGTTTGCGCGGAATGTGGATGACTGGTATTTGTCGCAAGGGCTGATGCTGTCGTTTACGGCTGCCACTTTTCTTATCATGCTTATCGTTATGCGGAAACGTTTTCCGGTGGAGCGTTATTACCGGCTGTATGCTCTTTCGCTGTTCATTTCGGTAGTCTGGTATATGGAGGTTGTTTTGCTGAACCGTTATCTTATGTGGACGGATTTGGAGACGCTCGGATGGTTGACTGTGGCTATTATCGTGGCGCATATCTATTGGCTGGCAAGGGAATATTATGCCGTCTTCAACTACCGTTCCGGGGCGGCTAACCGGATGACGGGCTATATCAGTATCCTTTCGACTGTGTTATTGGTGCTTGCCGTCCGCAGTCTGTTGGGGCAGTTTTCACTTGCCGACGAGATGAATGCCGGTTTCTCCATTTCCCTGATTATTGCCGGTTTTGTAGAGATGGCAATCGGTATGCGCCTGCATCTTAAATCTTTGCGAATGATCAGCTTAGGCACATTCGGCCTTGTCCTTCTCAAACTTGTCATTATCGATTTATGGCTGTTACCGACTATCGGCAAGATCGTCATCTTTATCATCCTGGGCGTTATCCTGCTGCTTCTCTCGTTCCTTTACCAGAAGTTGAAGAAGGTTTTATTTGAGTAACCATTTCCATACAGGTATAACGTCTATGGAGACTCCGTTGACTTCTATAGTTCTTTCGTCATCATAAGTAACGATGATAGCCTTTTCTATATCGAAACTATTCGCAATTTTTACGAGCGCTTTGGTTTCGCGTTCAAATGTAGGGCTGTCGGTGATACTGAATGAGGCTTGCACGGCCATCTTTTGCGACGGAAGGTAAAAGTCTACTTCAATGTTCTTATTATAATAAAATAGTTCTTCGTTGCCGTATTGTTTCATTAGAGTGAGAGCGACGATATTTTCCAATAGCTTGGTTTGCGGATCAGCCAAAAAGACATTGAGCAGCCCGTTATCGCAGAAGTATCGTTTTTGCGATGTTTCCCGATCGCTTAGTGAGTCGGTGAAATTTGAAATGCCAAAAATGAGATAGGCGTCTTTCATGTATCCGATATAGTCGGTAACGGTATTCCGGCTCACCTTTCCTCCTGCCGAACTTATGATATGTTGCAGTCGGCTCAGAGTTGTCGGTTGCATCACACTTTCCGCCAGCTTTCTGGCAAGCAAACGAATGGCTTCTGCATTTCGAATCTCATTCCGGGTAATAATGTCGCCCAATAAAATCTTTAGATATAATGAGTTTATCCAGCTCCGTTTATCTTTCAATTCGAATGTTTCAGGAAATCCTCCAAAATAGAAATACTCTTCGAAGAGCTTTGCAACCAAGATTCTTTTATCGCTGTATTCCCAGTTTTTAGAGAGTTCAATCTCTTTGTAGGTAAGATACTCGGCAAATGAAAATGGGAAGATTTCTTTAATAATGTATCTTCCACCGAGTGTTGTAGCAATGTCGCGACTCAACATCTTGGCATTACTGCCGGTAATATAGACTCTGTATTTGGAGTCCGCCAGCCGGCGGGCAAAATGTTCCCATCCTTCGACGTTTTGTATCTCATCCAGATATATCAACGGTCGCTTATTTTCGTACATTTCACGATAGGCTTCAAGAAGCAGATTCAGTTCATCCGCTTTGATAGAAACTATTCGCTCATCCTCGAAATTGACATAAAGGATATCTTCGATAACCGCTTTACCCGTTTTTATTGTCGATTGAATATGCTGGTACATCAGATATGATTTTCCGGCACGGCGAAGCCCCACGAAAACATAGTTGCAAGACTCTTCCAAAAAGATGGGTCTCTCAACTAATTCAGTCGAAGCAATCTCTTGCTGCTTTTCGTGGATAATAGTTTTAATAATTCTTTTTTCCATAAAGTTGCTCTTTATACAAAGCAAAAATAAGCAATATTTGTCAATATGGAAAGCATAAAATCGATTATTATGCTCTCCATGTTGACAAATCATCATAGTTTATTCAATATCTCATCTTTCAATTTTCACCTTTCACCTCTCAATTTTCAATTCTCCCGGGGGACCTTATTGTAAAAAACGCATTTTTTAGGTTCAAAAGACATCCGAGAGTAAACAAATGTTAATCCACTTTTTTAACCTCAAAAAGGGACTTTTTCTCCTTTTTTGAGTGTTTTCCCCAATTACGACCGTCCTCTTTGCCACCGCGACCGTGCTAATGTGTAGTGCACTCGGCACCTCGCGAAGATTATGACGGTCACAATGGCGATTTGGACGGTCGTAATTGGAAAGAGGACCGTCTTCAGGGCAAAAAAGCCCCTGAATTTCCTTGCGATATTTGGAACGCCGTCCGTTTTATTTTCAAATATTCGATTCTCCGGGAGTTAAGCTTTATCACATTGTCGGTGTTTTAGCCTTTTAGCAATCAAATTGCATGCTTTCC